>NZ_CAAAFT010000303.1:5924-9197 GCF_900634765.1 Candidatus Protofrankia californiensis
CGCCGTACCCCGTGCCGTCGTCCCCGGTGGCGCGGCGGACGGTCGCGCGGGGCCGGCCGCGCAGCACGGCGGGCTGGTCGTCGTCCCGGCCGAAGGCGTCCCGGCCGGTGCCGGTCCGGTCGATGCGAGCCGGCACCAGGGCCGGGTACGGCGTGCTGAGCGCGGCGTCGAACAGCGCCAGCGCGGTCTCGGTGGGCAGCGGCAGCAGCCCGCCGCGACCCAGCCGGGCCACATCCACCCCGCCCAGATGACCGGTCATGCCGCTGGCCTGCTCCCAGTACCCCCAGGCCAGCGATGTCGCCGGCAGCCCGTGGGCACGGCGGTGCGCGGCCAGCCCGTCGAGGAAGGCGTTCGCGGCGGCGTAGTTCGCCTGCCCCGGGGTGCCCAGCACGCCCGCGGCCGACGAGTAGAGCACGAAGGCGGCGAGATCGGCCTGCCGGGTCAGCTCGTGCAGGTTCCACGCCGCGTCGGCCTTCGGCCGGGCCACCGTCCGCAGCCGCGACGGGGTCAGCCCGGTGACGGTGGCGTCGTCGAGGACACCAGCCGTGTGGATCACAGCGGTGAGCGGGTGGACGCGGGGGACGGCGTCCAGGAGAGCGGCCAGCGCGTCACGGTCGGCGACGTCGACGGCAGCCAGGGTGACGGCCGCGCCCAGCTCGGTGAGCTCGGAGACGAACGCCGCGGCACCGTCCGCCCCCGGCCCGCCGCGGCTGACCAGCAGCAGATGCCGCACGTTGTGGTGGGTGACCAGCCGGCGGGCGGCCAGCCGGCCGAGCGTCCCCGTCCCGCCGGTGATCAGGACCGTGCCGTCGGGGTCGAGCCGGCCGGGCACGGTCAGCGCGAGCTTGCCGACGTGGCGGGCCTGGGAGAGGTGCCGCAGCGCGCGGGGGGCATGCCGCACGTCCCACGCCGCGACGGGCAGCGGGCGCAGCGCGTCCTCGGCGAACAGCCCGGCCAGCTCGCCGAGCAGCTCGGCGATCCGCTCCGGTGGGACGTCCGCGAGCAGGTCGAACGGCAGGTAGGAGACGCCGGGATGGTCCGCGGCCACGTCGTCGGGGTGCCGCGGGTCGGTCTTGCCCATCTCGACGAACCGGCCGCCCGGGCCGAGCATCCGCAGGGACGCGTCGGTGAACTCGTGCGCCAGCGCGTTGAGCACCACGTCGACCCGGCCGAAGCGGGCCTCGAAGCCGTCGGCGGGATCGAGCTCGCGAGAGGAGGCGATGTGGTCGTCGTCCAGGCCGAGTGCGCGCAGCACGTCCCACTTCGCGGGGCTGGCGGTCGCGAACACCTCCGCACCCCGGTGGTGCGCGAGCGCGACGGCGGCCTGTCCGACCCCGCCGGTGGCGGCGTGCACCAGCACCCGCTCGCCCGGCCGCAGGGCGCCGAGGTCGAACAGACCGTGGTAGGCGGTGAGGAACGCGACCGGGACGGTGGCGGCCTGTGTGAACGACCAGCCCGCCGGGAACCCGACGAGCAGCCTGCGGTCGACCCGGACGAGCGTGCCGGCGTTGCCCGGCAGCAGTCCCATGACCCGGTCGCCGGGGGCGAGGTCGGTGACGTCGGGGGCGACCTCGACGACCACGCCGGCCCCTTCGGCGCCGATGCGGGCCCGGCCGGGATAGACACCAAGAGTGATCAAAACGTCGCGGAAGTTCACGCCGAGGGCCCGTGGGGCGACCCGGACCTGCCCCGGCTCCAGCGGCAGCGCCGCGTCCGGGTCGTCCACCAGCGCGAGCGAGTCCAGGCTGCCGGGCGAGGTGACGTCGAGACGCCATGGCACGGTGCCGGCGTCACGTTCGGTGTCATGGCCGCTGTCCCGGCTGGTGCCGATGGTGCTGCCGGTCGCAGGCAGCAGCTCGCCCGAGGCAGCCGAACCGGGCGCCGGCTGCCGCGTGAGCCGGGGGAGCAGCACCACGCTGTCACGGACCGCCACCTGAGGTTCCCCGCTGGCCACCGCCGCCGCCACTGCCGCCGCGCGCGCCGGATCGGCACCGGGGTCGCCGTCGAGGTCGAGTACGACGAACCGGCCGGGATGCTCGGACTGGGCCGAGCGCACCAGTCCCCAGGCCGCGGCCGCGGCAAGGTCCGCGACGTCCTCGCCGATGCGGGTGGCGACCGCGCCGCGGGTCACCAGGACCAGCCGGCCCGCCGCGAAACGCTCGTCGGCGAGCCAGGCCTGCGCCGTGGCGAGCACCCGTTCGGTGGTGGCCGCGACGGCCGCCGGGACGTCCGGCGTCGCCGGGACGCTCTCCGCCGCCGGAATGGTCACCGTTGCCGGGACGCCCGGTGCGGCCGGAGCGCTCACCCAGACGGCGACGGTGGCCGGCACCGGCCCATCAGGGGGAAGTTCCGGGAGGATCTCGACAGCGTCGACAGGTGAGGCGTCGGCGGGTGAGGTGTCCGCGGGTGTCGTGGCCGCCGGCAGCGGCGACCAGTCCAGCAGGTACGCCACGTCGGTGCCACCGGCGACCAGCGTGCCGGGCGCGACCGGCCGCAGCGCCAGCGCACCGACGGCCACCACCGCGGCGCCGGCCGGGTCGGCGGCGTGCACGCTCACCGTGTCCGTGCCGGCCGGCCGGACGCGGACCCGCAGCGTGCTGGCCCCGGTGGCGGCCAGGGAGACGTCCGTCCAGGCGAACGGCAGCCGCAGGGCACCACCCGGCGCGGGCAGCAGGCCGACGACCGCGTGCAGGGCGGCGTCGAGCAGGGCGGGGTGCAGCCCGTACCCCTCGGCGGCGCCCGCGACGGGCAGCGCGACCTCGGCGAGGACGTCGTCACCGTGCTGCCAGGCGGCGTGCAGGCCGCGGAAGAACGGGCCGTAGCCGTATCCGTCGTCGGCGAGCCGGTCGTAGAGGCCGTCGAGGTCGATGCCGACCGCGCCGGGCGGTGGCCACTGCCCGGCGAGATCGTCCGGTGCCGGGGCCGGTGGATCCTGGGTGAGCAGGCCGGTGGCGTGGTGGGTCCAGGGGATCTCGCCGTTGGGGTGGGTGTCGTCGCCACCCGGACGGGAGTCCTCCGGACGGGAGTACAGCGTCACCGGGCGCGTGCCGGGGTCGTCGCGCTCCGGCGGGCCCACCGCGAGCTGGAACCGGACGCCGCCGCCGTCCGGGATCACCAGCGGGGCGTGCAACGTGAGTTCCCGCAGGTGGCCGTGGCCGACCTGGGCTCCGGCGTGCAGGGCGAGCTCGACGGCCGCCGCGCCCGGCAGCACCGTGGTGCCGGCGACGGCGTGGTCGGCGAGCCAGGGCTGGGTGGCCGTGGCCAGCCGTCCGG
>NZ_CAAAFT010000304.1:0-1708 GCF_900634765.1 Candidatus Protofrankia californiensis
AGGTCGGCCTCGACGGTGGCGGCGGGCAGCGGCACCGACATCATTCCACCCAGCCCGGCGATTTTTGTGATCGCCTGGGCGCGCAGCGCGACGATGCGGGCGGCGTCGTCCAATGTGAGGGCGCCGGCGACGTGAGCCGCGGCGATCTCGGCCTGCGAGTGCCCGATGACCGCGTCGGGACGGATGCCCAGCGACTCCCACAGCCGGGCCAGGGAGACGATCACCGCGAACAGCGCCGGCTGCACCACGTCGACGCGGTCGAGCGTGGGCGCGCCGTCCACCGCGCGCAGCACGTCGGTGAGCGACCAGTCGACGTGCGGGGCGAGCGCGTCCGCGCAGGCCGCGATCGACGCGGCGAACACCGGGGAGGACTCGAGCAGGCCCGTGGCCATCCCCGGCCACTGGGATCCCTGGCCGGGGAAGACGAAGACCGTCCCGCCCGCGTGCCCGGACGCGGCCGCGGACACCACACCCGGCGCCTGCTCGCCGGCCGCGACCGCGCGCAGTCCGGCGAGCAGCGCCTCGCGGCCGGCACCGACCACGACGGCACGGTGGTCGAAAACGGTACGGGTGGTCGCCAGCGACAGTCCGACGTCGGCCGGACGGGTCTCCGGCCGGGTGAACACGGCGTCGTGCAGCCGCGCCGCGGCCGTCCGCAACGCCGGTTCGCTGCGCGCGGACAGCGCCCACGCCACGGGCACCGCCGCGGCGTCACCGGCGTCACCGGACCCGCCGGTGGCGACCTCGTCCGGCGCGCTTCCGGTGTCTGGTGTGCTCTCCTCGGGTGCCGGTGCCTGTTCGAGGATGACGTGGGCGTTGGTGCCGCTGATCCCGAAGGAGGACACCGCCGCCCGCCGGGGACGGTTGATCTCGGGCCATGGCCGGGTTTCGGTGAGCAGTTCGACCGCGCCGGTGGACCAGTCGACGTGCGGGGACGGCGCGTCCACGTGCAGCGTCTTGGGTAGGAAGCCGCGCCGCAGCGCCCCGACCACGCTGATCACCCCGGTGACGCCGGCGGCGGCCTGGGTGTGGCCGATGTTGGATTTGACCGAGCCGAGTAGCAGGGGGCGGTCGGTGGGGCGGTCCTGGCCGTAGGTGGCGAGCAGGGCTTGGGCTTCGATGGGGTCGCCCAGGGTGGTGCCGGTGCCGTGTGCTTCCACGGCGTCGACGTCGGCCGGGTTGAGGCGGGCGTTGGCGAGCGCGGCGTTGATCACCCGCTGCTGGGACGGCCCGTTGGGCGCGGTGAGTCCGTTGCTCGCACCGTCGGAGTTCACCGCGCTGCCGCGGATCACCGCCAGGACGTGGTGGCCATGCCGGAGTGCGTCCGACAGCCGCTCCAGTACGACCATGCCCACGGCCTCCGCCCAGGCGGTGCCGTCCGCGGCGGCGGCGAACGGCTTGCACCGGCCGTCCGCGGACAGCCCGCGCTGCCGGGAGAACTCGGTGAACATGCCGGGCGTCGACATCACGCTGACGCCGCCGGCCAGCGCGAGCCCGCACTCGCCGCCACGCAGGGCCTGCACGGCCAGGTGCAGCGCCACCAGCGACGACGAGCAGGCGGTGTCCACGGTGATCGCCGGTCCGACGAAACCGAAGGTGTAGGCCAGGCGCCCGGAGGCGACGCTGGGGAGGCTGCCGGTGAGCGCGTACCCGCCGGCGGCGCCGGTGGCCTCGTGCAGCCGCGGTCCGTAGTCCTGTGGCGTGGCGC
>NZ_CAAAFT010000304.1:1873-3171 GCF_900634765.1 Candidatus Protofrankia californiensis
CGTGGCGCCGACAAAGACGCCGGTCGAGCTGCCCCGCAGGGCCACCGGGTCGATACCGGTGCGTTCCAGCGCCTCCCATGCGGTCTCCAGCAGCAGCCGCTGCTGGGGGTCCATCGCGGCGGCCTCCCGCGGGGAGATCTCGAAGAACGCGGCGTCGAACAGGCCGGCGTCGCCGAGGAAGCCGCCCTGGCGGGTGTAGGACGTCCCGGGCCGGCCCGCGCCGCGGTCGTCGGCGTCGCCCGGGTCGTACAGGGCGTCGAGGTCCCAGCCGCGGTCCGTCGGGAATCCGCCGATCGCGTCCTGGCCGGTGGCGACCAGATCCCACAGCGCTTCGGGGGAGTCGGCCCCGCCCGGCCAGCGTCCGCTCACGGCGACGATCGCGACCGGCTCGTCCGCCACGGCCCCCGCCGCGGTGCCGGTGTGAACACCGGAGCCGTCGAGCGGCGCGGCTGCGGCGGCTTTCGTGGCCCCCGGGGTGAGCGCAGCGAGCTCGGCGAGATGGCGGACGAGTGCGGCGGGTGTCGGGTGGTCGAAGGTCAATGTGGGCGTCAGCTCGAGCCCGGTCGTGGTCGCCAGCAGGCCGCGGAACTGCACCGCCGCGATCGAGTCCAGGCCGAGGTCCTTGAACGTGCGCTCGGCGTTGACCCCCGCCGGGCCGGCGTGGCCCAGGACCGTGCTCACCGCGGTGCGGACGAGGTCGAGCAGGGCGGTGTCGCGTTCCCTCGGCGAGAGCCCGTCGAGCCGGCGGGCCAGCCGCGACGGGCTGCCGGCGGACGCCGTCGGCGCGCCGGAGGCCGGCACGTTCACGTTGGGGGCTGGTGCGTCATGTCCCGGTATGTTCTGTACCGGTATCACTGCGGACAGTGCTGGGCGGGCCGCCGAGCCCCCCAGCCAGAACCGCCGCCGCTGGAACGGATAGGTGGGCAGGTCCGTCACGCGCGCCGCCGGGTCGATCGCCGCCGTCCAGTCGACGTCGACCCCCCGCACGTACGCCTCGGCCAGCGACGCGAGCAGCCGGCGGGGACCCCCGTCGTGGCGGCGCAACGTACCGGTGACAAGGGTGTCGGTGTGCTCGGGGCCGGCGTCCACCGCGATCCGCTGGATCGCGCCGGTGAGGACCGGGTGCGGTGTCACCTCGATGAACGTGGCGTGCCCGGCCGCGAGTGCCACCCGGACCGTCCGGTCGACATCCACGGTCTCCCGCAGGTTCCGGTACCAGTAGGCGGGGGTCAGCTCGGTCGTGGGCAGCCGGGTGGCGGTGACGGTCGAGTAGAAGGCGACGTCCGCCGCCACCGGTG
>NZ_CAAAFT010000305.1:0-2706 GCF_900634765.1 Candidatus Protofrankia californiensis
GATCCGGTGGCCGGCGCGCCGGGCGTCCGAGAGCCGTTCGAGCAGCAGCAGGCCCACGCCCTCCGACCAGCCGGTGCCGTCCGCCGCCGCGGCGAACGCCTTGCACCGGCCGTCCGCGGCCAGCCCCCGCTGCCGGGAGAAGTCCACGAAGCCCAGCGGCGACGTCATGACGGCGACCCCGCCGGCAAGCGCAAGGTCACTTTCGCCGGACCGCAGCGACTGGGCGGCCAGGTGCAGGGCGACCAGCGACGACGAGCAGGCCGTGTCGATGGTGACCGCGGGCCCCTCGAACCCGAACGTGTACGAGATCCGGCCGGAGGCGACGCTGCCGAGCGCGCCGGTGACCAGGTAGCCCTCCAGCTCGTCGGGAACCTCGTGGAAACCGGCGGCGTAGTCCCGTCCGGCGACACCGGCGAACACGCCGGTACGGCTGCCGCGCAGCGCCGTCGGGTCGATCCCGGCGTTCTCCAGCAGCTCCCACGCCGTCTCCAGCAGCAGGCGCTGCTGCGGGTCGGTCGCGGCGGCCTCACGCGGGGAGATCCCGAAGAACGCCGTGTCGAAGTCGCCGGCGCCGGAGATGAACCCGCCCTGGCGGGTGTAGGTGGTGCCGGGCCGGTCCGGGTCGGGGTCGTAGAGCGCCTCGACGTCCCAGCCGCGGTCGTCGGGGAACTCGCTGATCGCGTCACCGCCGGTCTCGGCGAGCCGCCACAGATCCTCCGGCGAGGTGATCCCGCCGGGGTAGCGGCAGGCGGCGCCGACGATCGCGATCGGTTCCCGCCGGCTCTCCTCGATCTCCCGCAGCCGCTTGTGCGCGGCCCGGGAGTCCGCGAGCGCGCGCTTGAGGTATTCGCGGAGCTTGTCGTCGTTGGACATCTCAGGCGTGCTCCTGATCCATGAGGGCGAACAGTTCCTCGTCGCTGGCGGAGTCGAGGTCCAGCTCGTCGTCGCCGGACGGGCCGGTGGGCTCGGTGCCCCACTGGTCGAGCAGGCGGCGCAGGCGGACGGCCGCGGCCTGCCGGTCCGCCGCCGTGGTGCCGGCGGCGGCGAACACTGTCTCCAGCTGGTCGACCGCGTGCGCCGGCGTCGCCGGCACCGCCGCTTCCGGTGTGCCGAGGGCCAGCTCCCCCCGCAGGTAGGCGGTGACGGCCTCGGGTGTGGGGTGGTCGAAGACCAGCGTGGCCGGCAGTTCGAGCCCGGTCGCCGCACCCAGCCGGTTGCGCAGGTCGACCGCGGTCAGGGAACTGAACCCGAGTTCCTGGAACGTCCGGGTCTGGTGGACCCCGTCGGCGTCGGTGTGGCCGAGGACCGTCGCGATCTCCGATCGGACGACCTCCAGCAGCACGCTGTCGCGTTCGGTTTCCCCGAGGCCGGCCAGCCGCTGCAGCAGCAGGAGCCCACCGGCCGGGGCCGGGTCGTCCCCGGCGAGCCCGGGCGTCTGCGCCGGCCGGGTGACGGCTACCTCCCCGGCGAACGACCGTCCGACGTCCAGCCAGTAGCGCCGGTGCTGGAAGGCGTAGGTCGGCAGGGCGACCCGCGGGTGCGGGCCGGGGGCCGTCGGCGCCCAGTCGACCGGCACACCGTGGACGTGCAGTTCGGCGGCGGAGAGCAGGAAGCGGTCCAGCCCGCCCTGGTCGCGGCGCAGCGTCCCGACGACCGCGGCACCCGCGGCGCCGGCCGCCCCGACGGTCTCCTGCAGGCCGAAGGTGAGCACGGCATGCGGGCTGATCTCGACGAACGTGTCGTGGCCGCTGTCGAGCAGGGCGCGGGTGGCCTGCTCGAAGCGCACCGTCTCGCGCAGGTTGGCGACCCAGTACGCGGCGTCGAGCGTAGCGGTGTCGATCCGCTCGCCGGTGACCGTGGAGATCAGCGGGATCGTGGCCGCCCGCGGCTCGATCGGCGCGAGATCCGCCAGCAGCAGCTCGCGCAGGCTGTCGACGTGGGCCGAGTGCGAGGCGTAGTCGACCGGGATGATCCGGGCGCGGGTGCCGCCGGCCTCCAGTTCCGCCACCAGCTCCTCGACGGCGTCGGTGTCACCGGCGACCACCACCGACCCGGGGCTGTTGACGGCGGCGACCGACAGCCTGCCGTCCCACCGGGCCAGCTGTGGCTCGAGGTCGTCCACGGGCAGCGCGATCGAGGCCATGCCACCGCGTCCAGCCAGTGCGGTGATGGCCCGGCTGCGCAGGGCGATGATCCGGGCGGCGTCGTCCAGGGACAGGGCACCGGCCACGTGGGCGGCGGCGATCTCCCCCTGGCTGTGGCCGACGACGGCATGCGGATGCACGCCGTGCGCGCGCCACAGCGCCGCGAGCGCGACGAGGACCGCCCACAGCGCGGGCTGCACCACGTCGACGCGGTCCAGCGAGGGTGCCTCCGGCGTCCCGCGCAGGACGTCGAGCAGGTCCCAGTCGACGTACGGGCGCAGCGCCCGCGCGCAGTCCGCGATCGACGCGGCGAACACCGGGGAGGACTCGAGCAGGCTCGCGGCCATGCCGGGCCACTGGGAGCCCTGGCCGGGGAAGACGAACACGGTCCTGCGGTCCGCTCCGGCGGTGCCCCGGGCCGCGTTCGCCGGCAGTTCGCCCCGGGCCAGCGCCTCGAGGGAGGTGAGGAAGCCGTCCCGGTCGCCGGCGACGACGACCGCGCGTTCGGCGAACGTCGCGCGGGTGGTGTGCAGCGCCGCCGCGACGTCCGCGACGTCCGCGA
>NZ_CAAAFT010000305.1:2731-4501 GCF_900634765.1 Candidatus Protofrankia californiensis
GTCTCTGCCCAAGGGCCAAAGGCGGTGCGATCATGCTTCTTCCACGCCGCCGGAGGCCCAAATCCCCGGGCTGGATGCGGTGCCGGCGCGCGGTCGTCCGGGGCCTGTTCGATGATCGCATGGGCGTTGGTGCCGCTGACGCCGAAGGAGGAGATCCCCGCCCGGCGGGGACGGTCGAGCGCGGGCCACGGCCGGGCCTCGGTGAGCAGTTCGACCTCGCCGGCGGACCAGTCCACATACGGTGACGGTGCGTCCACGTGGAGGGTTTTGGGCAGGACGCCGTGGTGGATGGCCTGGATCATTTTGATGATGCCGGCGACGCCGGCGGCGGCCTGGGTGTGGCCGATGTTGGATTTGAGTGAGCCGAGGTAGAGGGGTTGGTCTGCCTCCCGGTCCTGCCCGTAGGTGGCGATGAGGGCCTGGGCTTCGATGGGGTCGCCGAGGCGGGTACCGGTGCCGTGCGCTTCGACGGCGTCGACGTCGGCGGGAGCGAGGCGGGCGGCGGTGAGGGCGGCGCGGATGACGCGTTGTTGGGACGGTCCGTTGGGCGCGGTGAGCCCGTTGGAGGCGCCGTCCTGGTTGACCGCCGATCCCCGCAGGAGCGCGAGTACCGGATGTCCGGCGCGCCGGGCGTCCGAGAGCCGTTCGAGCAGGACGAGCCCGATACCCTCGGCCCAGCCCACGCCGTCCGCCGCTGCGGCGAACGCCTTGCTGCGGCCGTCCGGTGACAACCCGCGCTGCCGGGACAGCTCCACCCAGGCACCCGGGGACGCCATCACCGTCACCCCGCCGGCGATCGCCAGCTCACTCTCGCCGGACCGCAGGGACTGGGCGGCCAGGTGCAGGGCAACCAGCGACGACGAGCAGGCGGTGTCGACGGTGACCGCGGGACCCTCGAACCCGAACGTGTACGACACCCGGCCGGAGGCGACGCTGCCGGCGCTCCCGGTACCGAGGAAGCCCTCCAGCGACGACGGCGCCTCGTCCAGCCTGGGGGCGTAGTCGTGGTACATCACCCCGGCGAACACGCCGGTGCGGCTGCCGCGTAGCGCCGCCGGGTCGATCCCGGCCCGCTCGAACAGCTCCCAGGTGGTCTCCAGCAGCAGGCGCTGCTGCGGGTCGGTCGCCAGGGCCTCGCGCGGGGAGATCTCGAAGAAGTCGGCATCGAAGTCGCCCGCGTCGAGCAGGAAGCCGCCGTGGCGGGTGTAGGACGTGCCGGTGCGGTCGGGGTCCGGGTCGTACAGCTTCTCGACGTCCCAGCCGCGGTCGCCCGGGAACTCGGTGATCGCGTCACCGCCGTCGGTGACCAGCTTCCACAGTGCCTCGGGGGATTCGACACCGCCGGGGAAGCGGCAGGCCATGCCGACGATCGCGATCGGCTCGTCGACGGTCCCGGCCGGTCGCCCGGCGCGGGACGCCGTGGCCGTGGCGCCGGCGACCGCCTCGGTCGGCTCGGCTTCGGTCAGCAGCGTGAGCAGGAACGCGGCAACGGCGTTGGGGGTCGGCTGGTCGAAGGTGAGGGTGGTAGGCAGCCGCAGCCCCGTCGCCGCGCCCAGCCGGTTGCGCAGCTCGACGGCTGTCAGGGAGTCCAGACCCAGATCCGTGAACGGCCTGCCGGCTCCGACCGAGCGCGCGTCGGCGTGTCCGAGGGCCGCCGCGACCTCCGTGCGCACCAGGTCGAGCAGGTGCGCGGCCCGTTCGTCCGCGGACAGCGCAGCCAGCCGCGCCGCCAGCGGTGATCCGGCGGCCGCCGGGCCGGATCGGGCCGTG
>NZ_CAAAFT010000305.1:4526-5383 GCF_900634765.1 Candidatus Protofrankia californiensis
GCCAGGTCGAGGTGGACGGGTGCGAGCAGCGCCCGGTCCACGCCGCCGGTGCCGGTGGTGCGGATGCCGAGGGCGGCGTCGAACAGCTCGAGGCCGTCCTGCGCGGACAGTGGCCGCAGGCCGGCGCGGGAGATGCGCTCGCGGTCGGCGTCGGTGAGTTCACCGGTGATCCCGCTAGCGCCGGCCCACAGTCCCCAGGCGAGCGACGTCGCCGGCAGGCCGTGCCCGCGGCGGTATCCGGCGAGCGCGTCGAGGAAGGCGTTGGCGGCCGCGTAGTTACCCTGACCAGGGCTGCCGAGAATGCCGGCGGCCGACGAGAACAGCACGAACGCGGCCAGATCGGCGCCGCGGGTCAGCTCGTGCAGATGCCAGGCGGCGTCGGCCTTGGGCGCCAGCACGTTGTCGAGCCGTTGCGGGGTGAGCGACGTGACGACACCGTCGTCGATGACGCCCGTGGCGTGCACGACCGCGGTCAGCGGGTGCTCGGCGGGGATCGCGGCGAGCAGGTCGGCCAGTGCCGTCCGCTCGGTCACGTCGGCGGCGGCGACCGTCACCGATGCGCCGAGGGCCGTGAGGCCGTCCCGCAGCTGTTCCGCCCCGGGGGCCGCGAGACCGCGCCGGCTGGTGAGCAGCAGGTGACGCACGCCGTGACGTGTCACCAGGTGACGGGCGAGCAGTCCGCCGAGCGCCCCGGTACCACCCGTGATCAGGACGGTGCCGTCGGGGTTGAGCGCCGCTGGTGCTGATGGTGCTGCTGATGGTGATTGTGCTGATGCTGCTGGCGGTGCTGGCGTCGCCGGCGCGGCTGCAGCCCGGACCAGGCGGGGGACCGTGATCGCACTGCCGCGGACGGCCAG
>NZ_CAAAFT010000306.1:0-5205 GCF_900634765.1 Candidatus Protofrankia californiensis
GTGGTGGGCCCGGCAGTGGACACAGTGGTGGGCCCGGCGGTGGGCGTGCTGATCCAGTGCCGGCGCCGCTGGAAGGGGTAGGTCGGCAACTCCACCCGCCTGGTCGGGTGGCCGCGCCGGCCGGCCACCGCCGGCCAGTCCACCGCGGTGCCGGCGGTGAAGACGGTCGCCACCGCGGTCACCAGCGACTCCGGCTCACCGCGGCCCCGGCGCAGGGCAGCGGCCAGTACCGGCTCGTCCGCCGGCCCGTCCACCGGTCTGTCCGTGATGTCCCGCAGCACCTCGCGGGTGAGCGCGGTGAGCGCGGTGCCGGGGCCCAGCTCCAGGAATGTGGTCACGCCCTCGGCGGCGAGGGCGCGGATGCCGTCGCCGAACCGGACCGGCCGCCGGACGTGGTCGACCCAGTAGTCGGCCGTGGTCAGGTCACCGGGGCCGGCCGGCGCGCCGGCAACGTTGGAGATCACCGGCAGGGTGGGTGCCGCGAACGTCAGCTCCGAGGCGACCTGCCGGAACGCCGGCAGCATCGGTTCCATCAGCGGCGAGTGGAACGCGTGGCTGACGGTGAGCCTGCTGGTACGCCGGCCCTGGGCCCGGAAGTGCTCCGCGATCGCGGTGACGGCGTCCTGCTCGCCGGAGACGACCACCGCGCGGGGGCCGTTGAGGGCGCCGAAGCCGACCGTCCCGGACAGCAGCGGCGCGACCTCCTCCTCGGAGGCCTCCACCGCGACCATGGCGCCGCCGGGCGGCAGATCCCGCATCAGCGTGCCGCGCGCCACCACCAGGGCGGCCGCGTCGGGCAGCGACAGCACTCCGGCGACGTGTGCCGCGGCGAGCTCGCCCACCGAGTGCCCGGCCAGCAGGTCCGGGCGGATCCCCCAGCTCTCGACCAGCCGGTACAGCGCGACCTCGATCGCGAACAGCGCCGGCTGGGTGTACGCGGTGACGGCGAGCGTCTCCGCCGGGCCGTCGAACACCAGGTCACGCAGGGGACGGTCCAGGTGCCGGTCCAGGTGCGCGACCACCTCGTCGAAGGCGGCGGCGAAGGCGGGGAAGGCGGCGTGCAGCCCTCGGCCCATGCCCGGGTACTGGCTGCCCTGCCCGGAGAACAGCACGGCCAGCTTTGCCGGCCCGCCGTCGGCGGTACGCCGGCTCCGGCCACGGATCACGCCCGCGGCCGGCTGGTCGTCCGCGAGCGCGCGCAGGCCGGCCCGCAATGCGCCGCCGGTGCGCCCGATGACGACCGCGCGTTCCTCGAACGCCGTCCTGGTGGTCGCCAGCGCCACGGCCACGTCCACCGGATCCACCGTGCCCGCTGGATGGCTCACCGGATGGCCCGCCAGATCCGTGCCCGCCGGCTCCGGCGGGGCGTCCGCTGACTCCGCCGGGCCAGGCTGCTCCGGGCGCGCGCTGTCGGGGCCGGCGTCGTCACCGCGCTGGTCGTCGACGGGCTGGTCCTCGGCAAGCTGGTCGGCAAGCTGGTCCGCGAGGCGCCCGGCGGCGGTGCGCAGGGCGTCCGTGCCCCGGGCGGAGACCACCCAGGGCACCACGGCGGGAACCGGCCGCGACACCACGGCCGGTTCTGAGGCGGTGTCCGTTTCCGCAGCGGCGGCCGGCTGCGAGGAGGTAGCCGGTTGTGAGATGACGGTCGGTGGTGAGCTGACCGAGGGTGAGCTGACAGAGGGCGAGCTGCCAGAGCCGGCCGGACGGGCAGTCGGACGCCGCCCGGGCGCCGTCTCGGCGGGGTGGCCCGTCACCGCCGGCGGCGCGGACACCACGACGTGGCAGTTCGTCCCGCCCATGCCGAAGGAGCTGACACCGGCGAGCGCCGGCCTGTCCCCGGCGGCCCGCGGCCACTCGGTCAGGGCGGTCTGCACTCGCAGGTTCAGCTCGTCGAGTGGGATGCGCGGATTCGGCCGGACGAAGTTCAGGTTCGGTGGGATCTCGCCGTGGTGCAGGCTCAGCGCCACCTTGAGCAGCCCGACGATGCCGGCGGCACCCTCGAGGTGGCCGACGTTCGTCTTGGCCGAGCCGACCAGCAGCGGCGAGCCGGCGGGCCGGCCGCGGCCGAGCACAGCGGCGAGGGCCGCCGCCTCGATCGGGTCACCCGCCGCCGTGCCGGTGCCGTGCAGCTCCACGTAGTCGACCGTGCGGGGGTCGACGCCGGCCTGCCGGTACGCCTCGCGCAGCGTCTCCGTCTGCCCCTTCAGCCCGGGGACCGTCAGACCCTCGGTGGCCCCGTCGTTGACGACGGCGCCGCCGCGGATGACGCAGTAGATCGGGTTGCCGGCCGCGAGCGCGCTGCACAGCGGGCGCAGCACGACCACCCCGCCGCCCTCGCCGCGGACGTAGCCGTTGGCCCGCTCGTCGAAGGTGTAGGACCGGCCGTCCGGTGACAGCGCGCCGAAGCGCCAGGCGGCCAGGGTGCCCTCCGCGGTCAGGGCGAGGTTCACCCCGCCGGCCAGGGCGAGGTCGCTCTCGCCGCGGCGCAGGCTCTCCACGGCCAGGTGCACGGCGACCAGCGCGGACGACTGCGCCGAGTCGACCACCAGGCTCGGCCCGTGCAGGCCCAGCAGGTAGGACAGGTGGTTGGCGATGACACCCCGGTTGATCCCGGTGATGCTGTGCCGGTTGAGAGCACCCGGCCCGCCGCGGTCCACCAGCGCCGCGTAGTCGTTCCAGGTGGCGCCGATGAACACCCCGGCGCGGCTGCCGGCGAGCCGGCCCGGCACGATCCCGGCGTCCTCCAGCGCCTCCCAGCCGAGTTCCAGCGTCAGCCGCTGCTGCGGGTCCATCGCGGCGGCCTGGGCCGGGGAGAGCCCGAAGAAGGGCGCGTCGAAGGCGTCCACTCGGTCGAGGAAGCCACCGCGGCGGGGCATCCCGTCGAAGGCGGGGTCGGCCGGGATGGTCCACCGGCCCTCCGGGACGTCGGTGATCGCGTCCCGGCCCTCGCGCAGCAGCCGCCACAGCGCCGCGGGGTCGGGCGCCTGCGGCAGCCGGCAGGCCAGGCCGACGACGGCGATGTCGTCCGGGGAGCCGTTCACGATGCCGTCCACCGGGGCACCTCCAAAGTCATCCGCGGGGGCGTTCCGGCTGGCGGAGCCGGCCTCGGCGGGGACGGCGTGGGGGACGCCGGTGTCGAGGCCGGCGCTGTCGGCGGCGCCGTTGGGGGCACCCGTGGGAACGGGGCGGATCTGCTGGCGGTGCTCGGTACTCATCGGTGGGATCGCCTCTTGGATCGGTGGGATCGCCTCTTGGAGGGTGGGACGGCGAGGCCGGACACGTCGGCGCCGCCCGGCTCGGGGCGGCGCTGCGCGGCGTGTGCTACAGGGCGGAGCTACGTGGTGGACCACGGGGCGGGATCGTGTGTTACGGAGTGGAGTCGAGGAGGTCCCGCAGTGCCTGCACCGTCCAGGCACGGGTCTCGGCGGCGTGCCCGGGGGCGCCGTGGACGTCGTCGTGTTCGAGGACCACCAGGTCGGCGAGGTGCGTCCGCAGGAGCTGCACGTCGTGTGCCGGGATGATCTCGTCACGGGCGCTGGCCACGTAGCGTACGGGGATGGTGACGGCGGTGAGCTCCTGGTCGGACAGCGCGAACCCGGGCAGCAGGTCGGGCAGCAGCCCGACGTCGACGCCGGCCAGATGGGCGAGGGTGTCGCGGGTCACGGGGGGCAGGGCGTCCTGCCAGGCCCGGTCGGTGAACAGGTGCCGTACCGGGGCGCCGGCGGTGACGATCCCGCGCAGGCGGGGATCCTCGACGGCCCAGCGCAGCGCGAGATGCCCGCTGAAGCTCAGGGCCAGCACGAACGTCCGGGACACGTCGGCGGAGTCGGCCAGCGCGTCAAGGATCGCCGGGAATATCCGCCAGCTCTCCGGCGTGTACCGCAGGGTGTTCTCGCCCACGCCGGGCAGCTCGGTGACGACCGCGGCCAGGCCCAGCTCGGCCGCGGTGAGCAGGACGGGCACCCACTGTTCCTTGATGCTGACGATACCGCCGGTAATGATCAGTAGCGGTCGTCGCTGGCCGCCGGCCGGGCTGTCGGGGCCGACCAGGCCGGTGGTCCAGGCACCGACGGTGCCGTTGCCGATCTTCAGGTCGAGGCGTTCCACGGCGGGCACCTCGTAACGCCACTCCTCGATGGTGCGCACGCAGTTCTCCAGGGCGTCCAGGCGTGCGTTGCCGTCCACGAAGGGGAACCGGGCGAAGTTGTAGAAGGCGGCGGCGGTCAGCAGCTCACCTTCCGCCTCCCGCTCCTCGGCGGCCCGCGACCATTCGTAGACCCAGGACCCCGGGCCGACCCTGTCGTGGGAGATGCCGGCGGTCAGCGCCTGGTACTCCTGCGGGCCGATGCCCAGGGTCGCCGCGTGTGCGGCGACATGCCTTTTGAGCTCGTCGACGTCGCTCATCTATGCATCCCCTCCGCCTGGCTGCTGTGTCTGCCGCGTGTGTGCCTGCTGCGTGTGTGCCTGCTGCGTGGCCACACCGACGGGCGTGCGTCCGCCGGCTGGCTCGGTGTTCGTGGGCTCCGCGGTGTTCGTGGGCTGAGTGGCCGCGGGCCGCGAGGCGGCCGGGGCCACGGCCCACGGGAAGGTCTCCAGCCCCTCCTTGATCTCGGCGAGCACGTCCGCGGCCTCGGCGCCGTCGATCACCCGATGGTCGAAGGCCAGGCTGAGCCGCAGCACCGGGGCCACCACGACCCGGCCGTCGCGCGCGACCGGGCGATCGACGGTCCGGCCCAGCCCGAGGGTGATGGTGGTGCCGCCGACCGAGTGGAAGCCGTCCACCGGACGGTGGCCGAGGGAGGTGACGGCGACGGTGCCCCACACCGTCGGCCGGGTTTCCAGCGGCCGGACCACCCTGCGGAACGCCCGGGCCGCCTTTGTCCAGCTCCGCGCGGCGTGCAGCCGCCGCACCCCACCGAACTCGGGCATCGTCGCCGGGTCGCCGTCCCGGAACCGTTCGATGTGCCGCTGGATCTCCGCCAGGCTGCGGCGCTCCAGGTCCGGCACGACGGTGGCCAGCACCACCCGGTGCCCGTCGATGGTCTTGTCCAGGGTGACCTTGCCGTGCACGGCCGGGTAGCGCGCCGTGCGGGGCCGGCGTCCGTCGAGGATCGCCGCGTTGGCCTCCGGATGGTTCGCCAGGACCCGTCCGGCGACGTAGAGCACGTAGGTTACCGTCGAGTGGCGGGCCTGTGAGCCCTGTGA
>NZ_CAAAFT010000307.1:0-3519 GCF_900634765.1 Candidatus Protofrankia californiensis
TCGACCCTTACCGCCATTGTGGTACAGCTCACAGTGGATGCATGGCCCAGATTATGTGGCATTCGCTCCGAGAAATAAAACGTTGGTCCCTGTGAAGCTTTTCTTCGGGTTCCGGTCTTGCTTTCCCGTAGAAGTCCTGATAGGGATGACACAAGCCGGGCCGTGTATTTCCGGGCGCCACCCGCCGGCCTGTGCCAGCCGCCGGCAGGAAAGGACACCAGTCGTCATGACGCGACCCGGCACGAGCACCGGTGGCGGTACCAATACCGGTACCGACCTGTGGATACGACGCTTCCATCCGGTGCCGGATCCCGCCCTGCGCCTGGTCTGCTTCCCCCACGCGGGAGGCTCGGCGACCTTTTTCTTCCCGCTGTCCCGGGAACTGTCCGCGCCGGCCGCCCCGGGGCGGCCCGGCGTCGAGGTGATCGCCGTCCAGTACCCCGGCCGGCAGGACCGGCGCGGCGAACCGGCGATCGACACCGTCGCCGAACTCGCCGAAAAGATCACCGCAGCCCTGCGGCCGTGGGCCGCCGAGCCGCTGACGTTCTTCGGCCACAGCATGGGCGCCGTCGTGGCCTTCGAGGTCGCTCGACGCCTGCGGGCCGGCGGGGATGCCGGGCCGACGCTCCTGATCGCGTCAGGCCGCCGCGCGCCGTCCCGGCAGCGCCCTCATCAGGACGTGCACCGCCGTGACGACGCCGGCATCGTCGCCGAGCTGCGGCGGCTCGCCGGAACCGACAGCCGGCTGCTCGGCGACGAGGAGATCCTCCGCATGATCCTGCCGGCGATCCGCGCCGACTACACCGCGATCGAGACCTACCAGCCGGGGGAGGAGGCGCTGGTCCACTGCCCGGTCACGGCGTTCACCGGCGACACCGATCCGCAGACCACGATCGACGAGGCGGACGCCTGGCGCGACCACACCACCGGCGCCTTCGGGCTGCGGGTCTTCCCCGGCGGGCATTTCTACCTGGCCGAGGACCCCGGGCCGGTCATCGCGGCCATCCGTGCCGAGCTGGGCGCGCAGACAGCCGCGGTGCCCGCCGCGTCGGGCCCGTCACCGAAGCCCAGCCAGGCGGCGAGCTCGCGCACCTCGGCGCGGTAGAGCTTCGCCGGGTCCGCCACGTGGGGCCGCAGGTGTCCGTTGATTTCCAGTGCCAGCAGCCCGTGCAGCCGACCCCAGATCCGTAGCGACAGCGCGACGGCTGCCGGTGGCAGGCCCGGGACCGCCGCGCGGGCCAGGGCGGCGAACGGCGGGGTGAAGTCGGACCAGTCGTAGCCGTCGGCGTCCATGCCTGCCTCGGGCGAGGACATCCGGGCCTGCAGGGCCGGCCAGGCGGTCTCCACCAGGCGCAGCAGCACGACGCACGCCTGCTGCTCGGCCGAGGAGGCGTCGCCCTCGGCCGGGAACCGGTAGCCCGGGATGGGACTGCCGTAGAGAAGCTGGAACTCCTGCGGGTTGGTGACAGCCCACTCACGGTAGGCCGTCGCCACCGCGAGCAGGGCCCCGCCGGGATCGTCGGCGGGCACCGCGGCCCGGACGGACTCCAGGCGCTGGGCCACCGAGGTGTAGACGTCGGTCACCAGCGCGGTGACCATGTCGTCGCGGGTGTCGTAGTAGCTGTACAGCGCGCCCGCCGTCATACCCATCTCGCGGGCGATCGCCCGCAGCGACAGCGCCGCCGCGCCACCGTCGGCCATATGGCGCAGTGCGATCGCCTTGATGTCGCGGACCGTCTCGGCTCGTAGCCGGTCGCGTCGCCGAAGCATGCGATCTTCCACCGTTGGTAGTTTACAGCGCTTGTCTACTACACTGCGACCAAACATTGATAGCCGTGTAGTCTTCGAACACCGTCATACCACGGCCGTCGAGCCAGGCGGCATGGTCGTCCCGTTGTTCGTCCGCGCTGACCCTGCGTCAGCCACCGCTTTGAGGAAGAGGAAGGGGCTCGCCCCATGACTGTCTCCGCAGCCCCCGGGCTGCCGCACCAGCGAACTCGGCTCACGCTCGCTCTGCTGGCGTTCGCACAGTTCATCGTCGCCGTCGACTACAACATCGTCTACGTCGCCCTGCCCGACATCGGAGGTGACCTGGGCTTCACCTCGCAGTCGGTGCAGTGGGTCGTCAGCGCCTACGCCGTCGCCTTCGGCGGCCTCCTGCTGCTCGGCGGACGCGCCTCCGACCGGCTCGGGGCGCGTCGCATCTTCACCGTCGCGCTCGTCGTATACGGCCTGTCGTCCCTGGCCGGAGGTCTGGCATCGACGCCCGGCCTACTCGTGGCCGCGCGCACGGTGCAGGGGATCGGCGGCGCCCTGCTGTTCCCGGCGATCCTCAAGCTCATCACCACCATCTACGAGGAGGGGACCGAACGCACCCAGGCCCTGGCGGTGTGGAGCGTGGCGGCCAGCGGCGGGCTCGCCGCCGGGGCCCTGCTCGGCGGGCTGCTCACCGACTGGTTCGGCTGGGAGTCGGTCTTCTACGTCAACGTCCCGCTCACGGTCGTGGCCCTGCTGGCCGTCCCGCGCCTGCTTCCGCCGGACCCGCCGCGGGTGCGCGGCATCAAGGGCTTCGACCTGCCCGGCGCGCTGATCGCCACCGCCGGCGTGGCGCTTGTCGTGTTCGGCCTGGCCGGCGGCTCGGAGGCCGGCTGGACGGCTAGCCGCACCACTGTCTCCCTCGCCGTCGGGGTGGTGCTGCTCGTCGGGTTCGTCCTGGTCGAGATCCGGACGCGGGACCCGCTGGCCCCGCTGCGGCTGTTCCGGCACCGCACGCTGGTGATCTCCATGCTCACGGTGCTGCTGCTCGTCGGCAGTCTCGCCGGCGAGTACTACCTGTTCACCACCTACCTGCAGAACGTGCTTGAATTCAGCCCGCTCGAGGCCGGGCTGGCGTTCCTCCCGCTCACCGTGATCTCGATGGTGGGCGGTGCGGTGGCCGTCACCCTGCTCACCCGCTACGGGCTGCGCACCACGATGTCCGCGGGCATGCTCGTGGGCGGCGCCGGCATCGCGGCGGTCACCGCCGGGGTGTCGGTGGACGGTTCGTACGTGGCCCTGCTGCCCGGCCTGGTGCTGTGGGGTATCGGCGGTGGGGTCGCCTTCACCGCGGTGTTCGTCGCCGCGTCCGCCGGGGTGGCACCGGCGGAGCAGGGTGTCGCGAACGCCCTGGCCTCGACCTTCCAGCAGATCGGCACCGCGCTGGGGCTAGCGGTGATCATCGCGGTCGTGGCGGCCCGTCCCCACGGGCCGGCGTCCCTTAGCGCCACCGCGACGGGGGTCGTGGACGCGCTGCGGGTGGGCGGATGGGTGTCGGCTGCCATCTGCGCCGCCGGGACCGTGGTGGCCCTCGCTCTCGTCCGGACGCCGCGGGCGGCCGAGCAGCCGGCTGCGGCGTCGACGTCCGCTGCCGCGGGTGAGCCCGCCGCCGACTCCCAGCGCCAGCCCGTATGAGGTGACGGACGGGCCCGAAACCAAGCCCGTCCCAGCCATAAAACCCCGTCAACCCCGTCAACCCCCCGT
>NZ_CAAAFT010000308.1:0-4596 GCF_900634765.1 Candidatus Protofrankia californiensis
AACCCTGATCGACCCCTATTGACACCCCGATATTCGTCCGGGCGGCAACTATCGGAACGCCTATCTGCCAGGATGCCGGATGCCGGGCACGCCTATATGGCGAGCATCACACCGACGTTTTTCTCCGGCCGGCTTTGTGCTCCGCTAATGTCCCCGGCATGAGGTCGGAGGGGCACCGTCGGGGCTGTCGGAGCACAGCTATTCTGACGTCGCGACGCCACATCGATCTGTTGCGCGTTTCCAGCGCGACCTGTTCACACTGACCCGTACGCGGTCGTCTTTTTCATCGGTCACGCGGTTCGGTGCCTTTGCCGGCCCGCCGGCCCAAGCCTTTTTCGCCGCAATTCCCGCGTGCACCGTAACCGGCTCGTCGCGCGGAATGCCAGCTATCCCATCGCATTCTCGCACACCCAGAACATCGGAGTAGCTCCATGCGTTTCGTCAGGCCCACGTACGCCCTCACCGGCGTCACCGTCGCCGCGGCGCTCGTATTAGGCGCCTGCGGGTCGTCCGACGGTGGATCCGCTGACACCGGTTCGGGCGCACCCAGCGCCGGCGGGTCGGTGACCTACGCCGTCGACACCGAGCCGGTTTGCTACAACGTCCACGTCAGCCCGCAGGACATCACCGCCGAGATCCAGCGCAGCGTCGTCGACTCGCTGGTCTTCCTCGACGCCGACCAGAAGCTCCACCCGTGGCTGGCCAGCTCCTGGGAAACCTCGAGCGACTTCAAGACCTTCACCTTCAAGCTCCGCAAGGACGTGACGTTCACCGACGGTACGCCCTTCGACGCGAACGCGGTGAAGGCCAACTTCGACCACATAGCCGACCCGAAGACGAAGTCGCAGTACGCCTCGACGCTCATCAAGACCTACACCGGTACCGAGGTCGTCGACCAGTACACCGCAAAGATCGGCTTTTCCGCTCCGTCGGCACCGTTCCTGCAGGCGGCGAGCACCCCCTACCTCGGTTTCTATTCGCCCAAGACGCTGCAGGCCAACGCGGACAAGCTGTGCTCGGAAAGCCCGGCTCAGGTCGGCACCGGGCCGTTCACCGTGGCGGACTACACCAAGGGCCAGAGCATCAAGTTCGTCAAGAACCCGAACTACAACTGGGCGCCCGAGGGCTCCGCGCACACCGGACCGGCATATCTGGACACGCTCACCATCCGCGTCCTGCCGGAGGACTCCACCAGGGTGGGTGTGCTCAGCAGCGGACAGGTCGACGGTGCCCGCGCGATCCCGCCGGCCAACGTGTCGGCCGTCGAGGCGAACAAGGCCCTGAACGTGGTGCGCCTGCAGGCCGCGGGCGGCACCTACCAGATCTACCTCAACGTGACCCGGACGCCCCTGACCGACCAGCGGGTGCGCACCGCGATCCAGCGCGGCATCGACCTCGGCAAGGACGTCCAGGCCGTGTACTTCGGCCAGTACCAGCGGGCCTGGAGCCCGTTGGCACCGAGGACCCCGTCCTATGACAAGTCGCTGGAGAACAGCTGGCCCTACGACCCGGCCCTGGCCGGCCGGCTGCTCGACGAGGCGGGCTGGAGCGGACGGGACGCCGAGGGCTACCGCACCAAGGACGGCAAGCGCCTGAGCCTGATCTGGCCGCTCATGCCCGCCGAGTATGTCAAGGACCAGCGGCAGGTCCTCGGCCAGGCGGTCCAGGCCGACCTGAAGAAGATCGGCGTCGAGATCCAGCGCCCGACCTTCGACATCGGTACCTTCATCACCAAGGGCTACGGCGGCGAGTTCGACGTCCTGGACTCCAGCTGGGCGCGGCCCGAGCCCGACATCCTGCGGCTGTTCTTCAACAGCGCCAGTTCGGCCGCGACCGGTGGCCAGAACGCCTCGTTCATCAGCGACCCGCAGCTGGACCAGTGGACCAACGAGGGTGCCGCCACCCTTGACACCAAGATCCGCGACGACGTGTACGGCAAGACCCAGAAGAGGGTCGTCGACCTTGCCGCGTCGGTCCCGGTCTACGTCCCCACGACGGTCATCGGGATCTCCAAGCAGGTCCACGGACTCACCTTCGACGCGAGTTCGTGGCCGGTGTTCTACAGCACCTGGACCGACAAGAAGTGACGGGCGCGGGGCTGGTCAGGGGGACCCTGGTCAGGGGGACAGCCGTCCGGTTGGCGGCGGCAGTGGCGGTGATGCTCGGGGCGGCGACTCTCGCCTTCGCGGCGCTGCAGCTCGTGCCGGGCGACCCGGTGGCGGTGCTGCTGGGTCCGGCCACCACGGCCTCCCCCGAGGTACGGGCGCAGATCCGCGACGACTTCGGGTTCGACAGACCCGTCGTGGTGCAGTATGCGTCCTATCTCGGCCATCTCGTCCGGGGCGACCTCGGCGAGTCCTACCAGCTCCAGCGTCCCGTGGCCGAGCTGATCGACAGTCAGCTTTGGCCGACCGTCCAGCTCGCTCTGGCCGCGGTCGTGCTGGCCGTCGCCATCGCGGTGATCTCCGCGGTGACGACGGCGGGCCGGCCGCTGCCCCGCATGCTGGCCTCTGCCTGGGAGCTGGTGGCGGTGTCCACGCCGTCGTACTGGCTCGGCATTGTCCTGCTCACGTTCTTCTCGTTCCGACTGACGATCTTCCCGGTCGCCGGCGCGCAGAGTTTCTCCGCGCTGGTCCTGCCCGCGGTGACCCTGGCGCTGCCGGTCGCCGGGGTGCTGGCGCAGGTGCTGCGCGAGGGCCTGGAAACGGCGCTGGCCCAGCCGTTCGTGGTCACCGCCCGGGCGCGCGGGCTGACCCGCATGGCGGTGCGGTTCCGGCACGCGCTGCGCCACGCGGCGGTGTCGCTGGTGACGCTGACCGGCTGGCTGACCGGCACGTTGCTGGGTGGTGCGGTGCTGGTGGAGGTCGTCTTCGCCCGTCCCGGCATCGGGACACTGACATTGCAGGCGGTGGCGAACAAGGACATGCCGGTGGTGATCGGCGTCGTCATGATCTCCGCCTTCGTCTTCGTCCTGATCTCGACCGTGGTGGACCTCGCCTACCTCGCCATCGATCCGCGACTGAGGAAGGGGTGACCCGACAGTGACCGCCACGCAACCCGGCCTGCTCACCGGGCCCGGTTCGATCCTGACCACGGCCGGGCGCGCTTCCGGCCGGTCGCGACGGCGCCGACTGTCGCATGCCGGCGTCGCGCTGGCCGGGGCGTTGCTTGTCCTGCTCACGCTGGTCGCGATCGCCCCGGAGCTGTTCACCGACCGGGCGCCCAACGAGACCGACCTCGCCCGGACGATGGCCGGACCCGGCGGCGCGCACTGGTTCGGCACCGATCAGCTCGGCCGGGACGTGTTCGCCCGGGTGTTGCACGGAGCCCGCACATCACTGCTGGTGGGCGCCGGGTCCACGGTGTTCGCCCTGCTGGGCGGCACGGTGCTGGGTCTGGCCGCCGCCCTGTCCGGCCGGGTGGGCGACCAGGTGCTGATGCGGTTCGCCGACGTCCTGCTGTCGCTGCCGTCCCTGCTGCTCGCGCTGCTGGCGGTGGCGGTGCTCGGCACGGGAACGGTGAACGTCATGCTTGCCGTCGCCATCGCTTTCGTACCCGGTTACGCCCGGATCGTACGGGCGGAGGCGCTGGTGGTCCGCCGGTCCGGGTACGTCGAGGCGGCGGTCGGGCTCGGGCTGCTCCGGCCGGTGCTCGTCGCCCGCCACGTCCTGCCCAACACCCTCGGCCCGCTGCTCGTCCTGGCCACCGTCGGCTTCGGCACGTCGGTGATCTATGCGTCCGGGCTGAGCTTCCTCGGCCTGGGTGCGGGGCCGCCGTCGCCGGAGTGGGGCGCGATGCTGTCCCAGGGACGTGACTTCCTGGCGACCGCATGGTGGATCGGGGTGTTCCCCGGGTTCGCGATCACCGTGACGGTGATCGCGGTCAACGTCGTCGGACGGTTCGCCCAGCGACGCTTCGCCGGGAGGATCTCGTGACCGATCCGGCGAAGTCTGTCTCCCCGGCGGTACCTGCCGCGCCGGCGCCGAGGAGCGCGCCGGTGCTGCCTGCCACGCCGGCGCGCTCCTCGCCGCCGGCAGAGCCCCTGCTGGTCGTCGACGGGCTCGACGTCACCTTCGCGACCGGCGGCGAACCGGTGCACGCCGTCCGCAACGTCTCGTTCACCCTGGCCGCGGGCCGCTGCCTGGCACTGGTGGGGGAGTCCGGCTCGGGCAAGAGCGTCACCGCGCGCACCCTCGTCGGCCTCACCGGCGGGAACGCCACGATCGGCGCGCGCCGGTGCGTGTTCGCCGGGCAGGACCTGACCGCGTTCACCGAGGCGCAGTGGCGATCCGTGCGCGGCCGGCGGATCGGGCTGGTGCTCCAGGACGCGCTGGTGTCGCTGGACCCGCTGCGCACCGTCGGCGCCGAGATCGCGGAGGTGCTGCGCACCCACCGGGTCGTCCCGCGCGCCGAGGTCGACGCCCGGGTGCTCTCGCTGCTCGACGACGTCGGGGTGCCCGAGCCCCGGCGGCGGGCGCGGCAGCACCCCCACCAGCTGTCGGGCGGGTTGCGCCAGCGGGCGCTGATCGCCTCGGCGATAGCGGCCGGGCCCACCCTGGTGCTGGCCGACGAGCCGACCACGGCGCTGGACGTCAC
>NZ_CAAAFT010000308.1:4735-11568 GCF_900634765.1 Candidatus Protofrankia californiensis
CGACGGTGTCGCACTGCTGCTCATCAGCCATGACCTCGCCGTGGTCGGCGGGCTCGCCGACGACATAGCGGTGATGTACGCCGGGCACATCGTCGAATACGGCCCGGCCGAGCAGGTCCTCGGTGATGCCCGCCATCCCTACACCCGGGCGCTGCTCGACGCCGTGCCCGTCACCCACACCAAGGGAACTCCGCTCGCCCCCTCGGCGGTCCGCTATCCCCGGCCGGGGCCGTCGGGATGCCCGTACGCGGACCGTTGCCCGCGGGCGGACGACCGCTGCCGCGAGCAGCTGCCGGCCCGCACCCTGCCCCCGGGCGCGGGCCGGCAGCACGACGTGCTGTGCTGGCATCCGTTCGAGGCGCCGTCCGCCGACTCGGTGACGGCCTCTGCGGCAGCGGTCGGTACCGGGACGAACACCTTTGGTGCCGCGGTCGGTGCCGCGGTCGTGACACCCCGGCCGGCGGAGCCGGTCACCGCGCCCGGGGTGGAGGCGGCATCCGGGGCGCGGGCCCCAGCGGCGGCCACCGGTGCGCTGCTCCTGGAGGTCGAGGGCATCTCCATGCGTTTCCGCTCCCCGGACGGCATCTGGCACGACGCCGTGCGGGACGTGTCGTTCCGGCTGCATGCCGCCGAGACGCTCGGGGTCGTCGGCGAGTCGGGGTCGGGGAAGACGACCGCGGCCCGGATCGTGCTCGGCCAGCTCGAGCCGGACACGGGGACGGTCACCTTCGCCGGCGAGCCGTGGAGCGGGCTGCGCGAGCGCGCCCGCCGCAGCCGCCGCCGTCGCATCCAGGCGATCTACCAGGATCCGCTGGGTTCCTTCGATCCCCGCTACCGTGTCGAGCGCATCATCGGTGAGGCGGTGGCCATCGCCGGCGTGCGCCGGGGTGCTGCCCGCCGTGCCCGGGTCGTGGAGCTGCTCGACCAGGTCGGGTTGCCCGAAGGCGTGCTGCACCGCCGTCCGCTGGAGCTGTCAGGAGGGCAGCGGCAGCGGGTGGCGATCGCCCGCGCGCTGGCCCCCGCGCCCGACCTGATCGTCTGTGACGAGCCGGTGTCCGCCCTCGACGTGTCGATCCAGGCGCAGATCCTCGACCTGCTTGCCGGGCTGCAGCGCGACCTGGGCGTCGCGCTGCTGTTCATCTCCCACGATCTGGGGGTGATCCACCACGTCAGCGACCGGATCATCGTCATGAAGGACGGTCACGTCGTGGAGACCGGTGACGTCGCCACCGTGTTCGCCCACCCCTCGCACACCTACACCCGGGACCTGCTGGCCGCCGTGCCGCGGCCGGTCGGCGGACGCGCCGCACCGGGTGTCCCGTCGAGTGCGCCACCTGCCCCGGGTGCGCCATCGGCCCCGAATACCCTGAGCGTGATGATGAAGTGACGACCCTCCGCCGACGCACCGTCAGGCGCCGTCCACCGTGGTGTCCATGTTCCCCGTACGTGTATCTCAAAGTACGGGGAACAAACCCACTATCTTGGTGATAATAGTTGGAAAGTTTAAGGACCAACTTTGAGGACCAACGGACGACGTCAGCAACGGTGATCAGTGGCCAGCGACGAGCGCAGTCGCTCGCGTGCCAAGTCGGCGCAGCCGGAGGAAACGCAACACCATGGGTACCGCAGCCCTGTCCCACATCATGTCCCGATGGCCGGACGCGCATACCGCCGAGTCCGCTCCCGCCCTGGTGGAACGGGACGACGCTCTGCGACGCCTGGATCTGCTGTTCGAGGACTGTGCCGCCTCCCGCGGCGCGACGGTCGTCGTCGCCGGGGGAGCAGGGGCGGGGAAGACTGCGCTGCTCCACGCCTTCATGGCGCGGGCCGCGCGGGCGGGTGCGACCGTGCTGGAAGCTTTCGGATCGTGCGCGGAGCGTGATCTCCCGCTCGGGGTCCTGCGCCAGTTGTCCCGCGGTGGCTCGCGTGCCGGGCTGCCGGGTGCCACCGGCGCGCACGGGTCCGACGGTCTGCTGCCCGACACCGCGTTCGGTCCGTCCGCCGACATGTCCACCGGCCTGTCCGCGGCCGTGCACGCAGCCCCTGCCGGTCACCCGCGTCCCCATCTGCTGCAGGACCTGTGGGTGGCGTTGCGGACGCTTTCCGAGCACGCTCCGGTGGTGCTGGCCGTCGACGACACCCACCTCGTCGACACGGCCTCGTTACGCGGGCTGATCTATCTCGGGCGGCGGCTGGGGTCCCAGCGCGTGCTGCTGATCGCCACCGAGCTGGCGGATCCGGCCGGAGACCGGCTGCGCAACGCCTGGCAGACCGACCTGCTGCGCCAGCCTCGGTGCCACCGGCTGCGGGTCGGAGAGCTGTCGGTGCGCGGGGTGGCCGAGGTACTCACGCCGCGGCTGGGCGCGTCCGCCGCCCGCGAGGCGGCGCCGGGCTGGCGGGATCTCACCGGCGGCAACCCGCTCCTGCTGCGGGCGCTGGTCGAGGATCTGCCGGCCGCCCCCGGCCCGGCGCCGGCCGGGCAACCCGCCCAGCCAAGCCCCGGAGAGGCGTTCGGCAAGGCGGTGCTGACCTGCCTGCGCCGTGGCGGTGAGCCGTTGCTGCGGGTGGCGCGGGGGATCGCGGTGCTGGAGGAGGCGGGTTCGGCGGCGCTGCTCCCGCGGTTGCTCGATGTCGACCCGGCCGTCACCAGACCGGTTCCCGCCCGCATCCTCGACACGCTCGAGGTCGCGGGTGTGCTGCGAGCCGGCCGCTTCCGGCACACCGCCGCCCGCGCGGCCGTCCTGGCCGACCTGGACGGACCGGCCCGCACGGCGCTGCACCGCCGCGCCGCCGAGCTGCTGTACAGCGCCGGCGCTCCGGCGGAGGACGTCGCCGTCCACCTCGTCGCGGCCGAGCACGCGCGTGAACCCTGGGGGCTCGACGTCCTGTGCCGTGCCGCGGTGACCGCGCTCGTCCGGGACGACGTGGGGTGCGCCCTGGAATGCCTCCGGCTGGCCGGACTGGCCTGTGAGGACGACGACCAGCGCGCGACGGTCGCGTTGCTGCGGGCCCGCGTCGAATGGCGGATCAATCCCGGAGCGGCGCTGCGTCACGTGGAGCCGCTGGTCCCGGCGCTGCTCACCGGGCAGTTGCCGAGCCAGCACGCCCTCACCCTCGTCAAGCTCATGCTATGGCACGGTCGTGAGGACGACGCGACCGCGGGCCTGCGGGAGCTGGAGACACGGCGTGACCAGCTCGACGCGCAGTCGCTTGCCGGGCTCGACCTCATCCGCGAGTACCTGCAGGCCAACCATCCGCCGCTGGTCGCCAGGATCAGCTCGCTCGACGGCGCGGACGGCTGGCGCCCGAAGGCGAGCGCGCTGAGCGTGGCCGCATCCGCCACTGACGGTCCCCTGCTGCCGGCCGTGACGACGCTGACCGGCGTCCTGCGCACCGGTGCCAACCACGACACGGTCCGCACCGCCGAGTGGGTGTTGCAGGCCACCCCCCTGGACGACGTGACCCTGGGTTCGCTGGAGTGGGCGTTGCTCGTGCTGGTCTACGCCGACCGTGCCGACATTGCCGCCTCCTGGTGCGACCAGTTCCTGCGCGAAGCCGCACTGCGGCAGGCGCCGACCTGGCAGGCGATGCTGTCGGGCATCCGCGCGGAGGTCGCGGTGCACCAGGGCGACTCACCAGCGGCGGAGCAGCATGCCCGGGCGGCCCTGACGCTCATCCCGGGGTGGACGTGGGGAGTCGGCATCGGCCGGCCGCTGTCAGCGCTGATCGCGGCCACGACGGTGACCGGCAGCCACGCCGTCGACCAGGTCGCCGCGCCGATCCCGGACGCGATGTTCCAGACCAGGTTCGGCCTGCAGTACCTCTATGCGCGCGGCCAGCAACGCCTGTCGCACGGACGTCTGCACGCCGCACTCGACGACCTGCTGACCTGCGGGCGGCTGATGACCGCCTGGGACATCGACCTGCCGTCGTTCGTGCCGTGGCGGGTCGAGGCGGCACTCACCCTGGTGCGCCTGGGGCGCACTGCGGAGGCCCGGGCTCTCGCCGACGAACACCTCTCCCGTCCCGGCGGTGGCCGGGTGCGCGGGATGGGTCTGCGCGCGTTGGCCGCCACCCTGGATGCTCGGGAACGCCCCCCGGTGCTGCTGGCGGCTGTCGACATCCTCCAGGAACGCGGCGACCGGCTGCAGCTCGCCTACGCGCTGGCGGACCTCAGCGACGCCCACCGGCGCTCCGGCGAGCTGACCAAGGCGCGGATGATCACCCGTCGGGCGGTGCTGCTCGCGCAGGAGTGCGGCGCCGAACCGCTGCGGCAGCGGCTGACCGACCGCAGCGGCGACGACACCCCCGGGTACGGCGGGATCGCCGCGACGTTGTCGGCCGCCGAACTGCAGGTCGCGATGCTCGCCGCTTCCGGCCGGACGAACCGGGAGATCGCCAAGAAGCTCTACATCACGGTCAGCACGGTCGAACAGCACCTCACCCGCGCCTATCGCAAGTTGCGGGTCAACGGACGCGCGGACCTGCCGGTGATCTTACAGGTGTAGGTTTGTCCACCTGGGTAGGGGTAGGCCAGGCACGGGATGGCTCATATGACGGTCGGGCCCACACGACGGTCCGCGTCCCCTGCCAGGAGGAGAGTATGACCAGGCCGGTTATGTCTCCGGACCCGGAATCCGGAAAGAACGACATCTCGAACCCGCTTGACAACCCGCTGGACGCGGTGCGGGTTTCCTCCGCGGGTGCACCCCTGACCACCAACCAGGGGGTACGCGTGGATGACACGGACAATTCGCTCACAGTGGGCGAACGCGGTCCCTCCCTGCTCGAGGACTTCCATCTGCGCGAGAAGATCACGCATTTCGACCACGAGCGGATTCCCGAGCGGGTCGTGCACGCGCGCGGTTTCGGCGCGCACGGTTACTTCGAGCCCACCGTGTCCATGGCGGACTACACCGTCGCGGACTTCCTCGCCGAACCGGGCCGGCGGACGCCGGTTTTCGTCCGGTTCTCCACCGTGGTCGGTTCGCGGGGGTCGGCCGACACCGTACGCGACGTCCGCGGCTTCGCGGTCAAGTTCTACACTCGGGAGGGCAACTTCGACCTGGTCGGCAACAACATGCCGGTGTTCTTCATCCAGGACGGGATCAAGTTCCCCGATTTCGTCCATGCGGTGAAGCCGGAACCGCACAACGAGGTCCCGCAGGCGTCCACGGCACACGACACGTTGTGGGACTTCGTCTCGCTGACACCGGAGTCGATGCACATGATGATGTGGGCGCTGTCGGACCGGGCGATTCCGCGCAGCTACCGGATGATGCAGGGTTTCGGGGTCCACACCTTCCGGCTCGTCGGCCCGCAGGGACGTTCGCATTTCGTGAAGTTCCACTGGAAGCCCGTCCTCGGGACGCATTCCCTGGTCTGGGACGAAGCCCAGAAGCTGGCCGGGAAGGACCCCGACTTCAACCGCCGCGACCTGTGGGAGGCGATTGAGGCGGGCCATCCGGCCGAGTACGAGCTCGGCGTGCAGCTCGTCCCCGAGCAGGACGCCTCAGCGTTCGACTTCGACCTGCTCGACCCCACCAAAATCATCCCGGAGGAGACGGTACCGGTCCGGACCATCGGAAAACTCACGCTGAACCGCAACACCGACAACTTCTTCGCCGAGACCGAACAGGTCGCCTTCCACATCGGCAATCTCGTGCGCGGGATCGACGTGACCGACGACCCGCTGCTGCAGGCACGGATGTTCTCCTATCTCGACACGCAGCTCATCCGGCTCGGCGGCCCGAACTTCCACGAGCTGCCCGTGAACCGTTCGCATGCCGAGATCCACAACAATCAGCGGGACGGCTACGGCCGGCAGCGGATCGACACCGGCCGGGCGAGTTACCACCCGAGTTCCCTGGACGGGGGAGGGGCCGCGCCCGCCGGCGCCGACAACGGCGGTTACCAGCACTACCCGGAACACCTCGTCGGCAACAAGATTCGTAAGCGTCCGGATAGTTTCGCCGACCACTACAGCCAGGCGACCCTGTTCTGGAACAGCATGAGCAAGCCCGAGCGGCAGCACATCGTCGACGCGGCGGTCTTCGAGCTCGGCAAGGTCGCCACGACCGAGATCCGCGAGCGGATGGTGGAGCATTTCAACCACGTCGACCATGAGTTCGCGGTGCGGGTGGCAGAGGGCCTCGGGACACCGTCGCCGGCCGGTCCGGTCCGCTCCAACCACGGCCGTAGTTCCCCGGCGCTCAGCCAGGAGAACACCGTCAAGGATTCGGTCCGGACCCGGCGGGTGGCGGTTCTCGCCGCGGACGGGCTGGACGGTGAGGCGCTCACGACCGTGAAAGCCGGGCTCACCGACGCGGGCGCGAGCGTGGACGTGATCGCCGCCCACGGCGGTGCGGTGGCGACGGACGCCGGCGGGCAGGCGAGCGTGGACAGGATCTCCTCCACGGTCGCGTCGGTCATGTACGACGCGGTGCTGGTACCCGGCGGTGAACCGGCCGTCCAGGAGCTGCTGGGCGAAGGTGACGCGATCCACTTCGTGAACGAGGCGTTCAAGCACGGTAAGGCGCTCGCGGCGGTGGGCGCCGGCGTGGAGCTGTTCCGGCGGGCGCAGCTGTCCCCTGTACGACTGGCCGCCGACGGTGAGGGTCTTGTCGTGGACGCGGGGGTCGTGACGACGGGTCAGGGCGCCTCGGTCTCCTCCGGTGGCGACGGCCGTGACCAGTTCCTGGCCGCCTTCGTCGCCGCGGTCGCCGCGCACCGGCACTGGCAGCGCGCCAACGTGCCCGTCCCGGCCTAGCGGGCCGAAGGCGGCGCGATCATGCTCTTTCCGCGTTGCCGGAGGCCCAGGTCCCCTGGCTGAA
>NZ_CAAAFT010000308.1:11598-13423 GCF_900634765.1 Candidatus Protofrankia californiensis
GTCCCCTGGCTGAGTGGCTGCCGGGCCCGGAGCTGGAGGGCCCCCGGCCCGGCGGCCGGGGGCCGGACGGACTACCGGGCTTGGAGCCGGACGGACTGCCGGGAGAAGGAGTACCCTCGGCAACACGCCCCGATCCTCAGGCGAAGGGCCTAGCCGAGTACATACGTTCGTGCCGCGTCGGCGTCCCGCCGATCTCGTTCGACGGGAGCGGTGAACAGCGCCCCGGTCGGGTTCTCGGTGGGCCCACTACGATCGGCTCGTGGGTTGCACAGCAGGCATGTGCCCCGCGGCGTCCGCAGCTTCGACGCGAAGGGCACCAATGGCCATTAGCAGCACTTGTGTGACAAATGGTAGTGCTTGTGGGTGTGTTCCGGCTCGTGGCGCCGCGGGCCGGACAGCCCCGCCTTCGGTCGCCCCGCCCTCGATCGCGCTGAAACGGGGGAGCGATCAGACGGATCAGCCCCGCCACGCTCCGTCGAGGATGCCGCCGTGAGCGTCGAGCCGAGCGCCGGCCGGGGCGCGAACGAGGTGAGTATGGACCAGGTGTTCGCGGCCGGCGGCGTGATGGGACGGCTGATGGCGACCGCGGACTGGGCCGCCACCACGCTCGGTCCGCTCCGGGACTGGGGTCCCACCCTGCGGACGGCGGTGAACATCTGTCTCGAGTCCGGGTTCCCCAAGATGGTCCTGTGGGGGCCGGAGCTCATCATGATCTACAACGACGGGTATCTATCCATACTCGATCGAAAGCACCCGGGATGCCTCGGTCAGCCGTCCCATCAGGTCTGGCCGGAGATCTGGGACATCATGCGCCCGATGCTCGACCAGGTGATGCCCAGTGGCGGCGCCACCTGGTCGCAGGACCAGCTCCTCCCGCTGAACCGGCACGGATACCTGGAGGAGTGTTACTTCACCTTCTCCTTAAGCCCGATCCGGGATGTCGTGGGCGACGGTGGTGTGGTCGGCGTCATGGTGACGGCGCAGGAGACAACCCGGCAGATATTCGGCACCCGACGTCTCACCTGCCTGCGCGAGCTCGCCACCGCCACCTCGGACGCGTGCAGTCCGCGGGAGGTGTGTACCCGTGCCGTCGAGGCGCTGGGCCGTTACTCCGGGGACGTCCCGTACAGCGTCGTCCTGCTCCGGGACCCGCACGCGCAGCGGCCGGGGCTGCGACCGGTGGCGTCCTGCGGGCTGGCTGGCGACCCCGAGACTCTCGACCGCCCGGAGGCCCAGGTCCCCGAGTTACTCAGTGTGTTTGGCCGTGACGCTGCCCTCCCCGAGCTGATGGACGCGCTGTCGTCCGGTCAGGCGCGGATTGTCCATCGGCTGCCCGAACGGCTCCCGTTCCGGCTGACCGGCGGCTGCCGGCCGCCGAACTCGGCGATCGTCGTCCCACTCGCCGAGGGCTGTGACGGGTTACCCATCGGCCTGCTGCTCGCCGGAATCAGTGACCGGCTTGCTCCCGACGGCGACTACCGTGACTTCGCCGGACTGGTGGCCGGTCAGATCTCGACCGCGGTGCTGGCGGCGCGAGCCAACGAGGTGGAACGGGCGAGGGCTGCCGACGCCCGCCACCGGGCCCTGCACGACGAGCTCACCGGACTGCCGAACCGCACCGCGCTCCTCGACCAGCTCCACCAGGCGCTCGCCCATGCCCAACGCCACCAACGTCGCGTCGCTGTCCTCTTCGTCGACCTCGACGGCTTCAAGACGGTGAACGACTCGCTGGGCCATCAGGCCGGCGACGACCTGCTCCGCGAGGTGGCGGCGCAGCTACTGCAGACCGTCCGCCCCGGCGACACCGTCGCCCGGTTCTCCGGCG
>NZ_CAAAFT010000308.1:13782-19667 GCF_900634765.1 Candidatus Protofrankia californiensis
ACGAGTTCGCCGTCCTGTGCGAGGACGTCACGTCCACGGCCCCGATCGAGGCGGTCGCCGACCGCATCGTCACCACACTGGCCATACCCAAGACCGCGTGCGGGCGGACCGTCACAGTGACCGCCAGCGTCGGCATCGCCCTGTCCGGGCCGGAGTTGTCCGATCCCGGCGAAATCCTGCGCGCCGCGGACATCGCCATGTACGCCGCCAAACGGCAGGGCCGCAGTTGCCACATCGTCTTCGACGAGGTCATGCGGGCCCAGGCCCTGTGCCGCCTTAAAACCGAGAACGACCTGCGCCGCGCGCTGGTCGCGGACGAGCTGCGGCTGTTCTACCAGCCCGTCATGAACATGGCCGGTGAGCTCACCGGCGTCGAAGCCCTGGTCCGGTGGCAACACCCCGAACGCGGCCTGCTCGAACCCGAGGCGTTCCTCCCCGTCGCGGAGGAGACCGGGCTGATCGTTCCGCTCGGCCGCTGGGTCCTGGAAACGGCCTGCCGGGCGGCCGGCAGCTGGGCCCCCAGGCTGCCGACCGGCGTGGCACCCCGCATCGCCGTCAACGTCTCGACCTGTCAGCTCGCCGATCCCCGGTTTCTCCCCGAGCTCACCGCGCTGCTGGACGCCACCAACGCCGACGACCGCTACGAGCTCGGCCTGGAAATCACCGAGAGTGCGCTCCTCGACGACACCTCCGCCGTCGCCGCCACGTTGCACGACCTGTGCGCCCATGGGGTCATCCTGTACGTCGACGACTTCGGTTCCGGCTACTCGTCGCTGAGCCGGCTGCACCGCATCCCTCTCGACGGTCTCAAAATCGACCGGCGGTGCATCGCGAGGATGACCGAGGACCCGGCCGAACACGCCGTCGTCGCGGCCGTCATCGGGCTTGCGCACACGCTCGGTCTCACCGCCATCGCCAAGGGTGTCGAAACGCCCGACCAGCTCGCCGCGCTCCAGGCGCTGCGCTGCGACCTCATCCAGGGCTACCTTCTCGCCCGGCCGCAACCCGACCTGCCCAGCTGGCGACCTGCCGTCGTCGAGCGCTGCTGAGTTGTCGGCGCGCACCGCCGTGGCATCGGCTTGTGCCGATCTTATGATGGTGCGGACCGGTGGACCCGCACGGGGACGAACGTCCGGTTGCGTACCGCGTAGACGGTCACCACCGGCGTCAGCGGGTCCCCCCAGGCGTCGAAGCCGACGTCACCGGTCGCACCGGGAAAGCGGCCCTGCCCGACGGCGGTGACGATCGCCGCCCTGGTGGCCTCGTCCACGTCGTCGCGGCCGGGAAGGACGCTGCCCGCGGCCCGCAGCAGCGCCCGTGCCGCGTCGTAGGCGTAGGCGGCAACCGGGGGGATCACGTCGACGTCCGGTGACGGCGAAACCGCCGGTGAGGCAGACACGACGACATGACCGCCACCCCCTGCGGGGCTGTCGGCGCCGGAAGCGGCACGGTCGGGGGCGTTACCGCCGTTGGAGCCGCCAGCACCAGCACCGGTGCGAGCGCCGCTGCCGGGGCCGCCGCTGTTGGTCCCGTCACCGGTGGGGCCGCCACCGCTGGCGGGACCGCCTGCGGGGCTGTTGCGGCCGGCGGTGGCGCCGTGGCCCGGCTCATTGCTACGCGCGTCATCCCCCCGGTTGCTGTCGCTGCCGTCCTCGTCGGACCACCGGTCGAGGTAGGCCGCAGCGAACTCCCCGGCCTGCGGCAATTCGGACAGGGGTGCGGCAAGGTCGGTGACCAGGTCTTCCTCGGAGGCGCTCTGCGTCCGCCCGGGGTAGTGGGGGTCGAACAACCCGTCGGAACCCAGAACGGACACGGCCGGGCCGTGCTCGGCCAGTTCATTGCGCAGCTTCGCGGCAAAGGCGTAGCCCGTCGCCACATACACCAGGTCGGGGGCCTCGGTACGCAGGTGCCGGGCCACCTGCTCGACCTCGGATCCGTCGTCGGCGCTGCCGTCGACCCGGTGTGTCCCGGTGACGGTCGCGCCGAGCCGAGAGGCCTCGGCGGCGAAGCGTTCCGCGAGCGAGGTGCCGAAGTCCGGGCCGCCGTCCACCACCGCGATCCGGCTACGGCCCATGACGCGCACGGCGTACTCGGCGGCATAGCGGGCCGCCAGCACATCCGTTCCGCTCAGCCGGAAGTAGGTCCGGTACGGCCGGGTCCGGGGGGTCGACGAGGCGGCGCCGGTCAGTTCGGGCCGGCTGTTGGACGGCGAGACCACCGCGATCCCGGCGGCGTCCAAGGTGGGCAGGGCAATCATCGCCACCGTGGAACTCAGCGGTCCGACCACACCGATCACGCTCTGGTCGGCGGCGAGAGCACCCGCGGCCCGGGCGCCGCCGTCCGGCCTGGACAGGTCGTCCTGGACGCTCATCCGGATCTTCCAGCCCGGGATGGTGCCCTGGGAGTTCGCCTCGTCGACCGCGAGGCGAACGGCGTTGCGCACAGCCGTACCCGCGGGCGCGAGGTCGGCGGACAGCGGTGCCATCAGTCCGAGCGTGGCCGTCCGAGTCCGTGGTCCGGGCGGACCGTCCGCCGGCGAACCGGCGGCAAGCCCCACCGCGACGACGGCTGCGATCACCACGATCAGGGCGGCCGCACCGGCAAACACGGCATGTATGCGCCGCCATGGCCGGATCGTGAACGGCCGTCCGCTCACGACCCTCCTGATCGTGTTCCGTCCGATCACGTTCCGGGCAGCGCCTCACCGGGCAGGAGGTCGCCGGCCAGCACAGTCTCGGCCACGGCACGCATCGTGCGGCGCTGGTTCATCGACGTGCGCTGGATCCAGCGGAAGGCGTCCGGCTCGGTCATACCGTGCTCGGTCTGCAGGACCCCCTTCGCCCTTTCGATGATCTTACGGGCCTCAAGGCGACCCTGCAGGTCCTCGACCTCGGCTTCCAGACTCACGATCTCGGTGAAGCGGCTCATGGCCATTTCGATCGTCGGTAGCAGGTCCTTCTTCTGGAACGGTTTGACGACGTAGGCCATCGCCCCGGCGTCACGGGCCCGCTCCACGAGGTCCCGCTGGCTGAACGCGGTCAGGATCACCACCGGCGCGATCCGTTCCTTGGCGATGTGCGCGCCGGCGTCGATCCCGTCCATCCGGGGCATCTTGACGTCGAGGATGACCAGGTCAGGGCGGAGCTTGGAGGCAAGACTGACCGCTACTTCGCCGTCTCCCGCCTCGCCGACCACCTCATAGCCCTCCTCCTGGAGCATCTCCCGCAGATCGAGACGGATCAAGGCCTCGTCCTCGGCGATCAGCACCCGGCGGGGGGTCGAGGATGGCTGGCTCATCGAGTCGGACTCCTGGGCTCGCAGGGCTAGGATCATACTGTTGACCCGCCGCGATGCGGGGCGGTCGGTCGATCCGCACCTTACCCGGCTACAGTCTTGGAGGAAGCTCTACCTGCATATTGACCGATTCGACAGAGACTTCAAGACCCAACGTCCTGGGTTCTGACTGCCGGCCCCTGTACTCCAACGGCAGAGAGACGGTGCTCAAACCACCGACAGTGTGGGTTCGAATCCCACCGGGGGCACACGGATCACTATGCTCACCGTGCTTTGCACGGCTTCCCGTAGACTTCGATGCCTGCCCGGGGGCCGAGCCCCGTCAACCGGTTTTCGTACACCATCGGCCGAGCTGGGCGTTTGTCCCGGTGTTCCCAGACACGGCCAATGAGTCTGCCGTTACGTGAGCGTTCGGATTCTTTTAGTGACAGGCTGGCTCCGAAGGAGTGTCGTCCCGCCGCTTGATCGTGGCTCCTCAGAGGTACGGCAACGGGCGCGTTCCGTTGGGATTATCCCAACGGAACAGGTACCATGCCTCCATGCACAGCATCGGCGACCGGGTGCTGGAGCACATCAGGCAGGCCTGCCCCACCACCCGGCATCGGGACATCGCAGAGGACATCGGGATGACTCCCGATGCGTTCTCACGTGCTCTGAACGGCAAGCGTGCCTTCTCCTCGATCGAGTTGGCGCGCCTGGCTGACCGGCTGAATGCGGACATCCATTGGCTGATCACCGGACAGCCTGACCCGCATCGGCTCATCGTCGCGGCGCGTCACAGTTTCGACCACGCGACGGGCCGTCGGGATGTACCCGGGCGCGATGCCGACGAGCAGGTGCTGCGCGACATCGCACTGGCCTACCGTCAGACCTACCCCGAGCCGCGGCACGGACCAGTCCTTCCGGAGAGCCCTGATGGGGCCAGGACGGCGCTGGGTGAGAACTTCGTGCGGCCCTTCGCGGACCGGTTGGAGAACCGGCTCGGCGTCGATGTCGTGCGGGTCGCTGACCTGTCGACTGCGTATTCGTTCACCATCGGTGGGCACCGCGTGATCGCGCTCCCGGCGACCGGGAACTGGTTCCGGGAGAACTGGTCGATGGCGCATGAGTTGGGCCACCTCGTCCGGGGCCACCACGACCAGGGGCTTTCCGAGACCGAGTGGGACCGGCACGAGGCGGCCGCGAACGCGTTCGCTGCGGATCTTTTGCTCCCCCGCGAGTCGCTTGCCGTGATCGACTGGGACCGCTTGGACGCCGCCGGGCTGGCTGACCTCGTGTGGCAGTGGGGTGTGTCCACCGATGCGCTCGCCCGCCGCCTGAACGCTCTGAACGGTCACCTGCCCGCTGTAGTGCGGACGTGGGCCGGACAGACGACCCAGCGGCTTCTGCGGCGTCACGGGGCTTGCGGCTCGGGTAAGGACGAGATCACCCTACGCATGGACGCGGCCGCCCGGCGTCGGTTTCCCCTTGCGCTCCAGGAGGCGCACCTCAAAGGGATCGCATCCGGGGTCCTCGGCAAGGGAGCACTTGCCTGGATGCTCGGCATCGATCCCGATGCGCTGGAAGTCGACAGTCCCGCAGTGCCCGAGGTGGACGTCGATGATCTCGCCAAGGCGCTGGGCTTCTGAACCGTGGCCGTGCTCCTGTTCCCGGACAACACTGTCCTGATCAACTTTGCGATCATCAACCGCATGGATCTGCTGGAGCGGTTGGCGAACGGCAACGGCCGCTGGTGCGCCACCGTGGCATCGGAATGCGACTCGTCGGCGCGGGAACCCGACCTCAGCGCGTTGGCTGACGCCAGGGGCATCTTCGGGTCGCCCTGGTTCCCCGACGCGGCAGAACTCCAGGACACGCGGCTCCTTCGCGAAGAGCTCGCGAGCCCAGGCGACCACCCCTACCAGCACCTCGGTGAGGCCGAGACACTCGCAATCATGATTCGTCGTCGCGTGCACGGCTTCTTCGTTACCGACGACAACGACGCCGCACGGCTCGCTACCCGGCACAGCATCCAGGTCGTCAGGACCTGGCACCTGTTGCAACTCGCAACCAAGACGGAATGGGTCGACGCCGACACCCTGTGGGAGTACATCCAGACCCTCCGCACCCACCGGCGAGGCAGTCCACCCGACGTGACCGACAGGCCCTCATTCGACAAGTGGCTGGCATCCTGACGTCGGCGGGACTGCCTGGGCGCTGGACGTTTCCATCCCCGCTAGGGGGTCCGGCTCCCGGAACCCCTAGCGGTCCGTTGGTGGCCCGTGGCGCCCAAGGCGTCCGCGGTCTCGATGTCCAGCGTGATCTGTGCGGTCGCCTTCTTCGCAGCCTTGTCATATTGGATCTTCAGGCAGAGTGCGTCGAGCAATAGGCGTGCAGTGGCCTGGGACAGGTCGGCAACGTCCAACCGGCCCAGCGGCACCCGCCCGAGCAGGCCGATGTCGGGGACGGAAGCCGCTGCCGCGGCGGCCTGGGCGTCAAGCTCCTGCAGAGCCTCACCGCTGGCCCGCCGTTGGGCGTCGAGCTCGGCCATGCGTTGCTGGATATGTGTGGGCGCCGTTCCCTGACCGGCTGGCGAACCGCTCGGGGCCGAC
>NZ_CAAAFT010000308.1:19728-24368 GCF_900634765.1 Candidatus Protofrankia californiensis
CCGTTGGGCGTCGAGCTCGGCCATGCGTTGCTGGATATGTGTGGGCGCCGTTCCCTGACCGGCTGGCGAACCGCTCGGGGCCGACCGCGGCGGCGGCGAGGAAGTCCGCTTGGCTGACCAGTGGGGGATGGACGGGTTCGGGGGACCACACCCACGTGTCGGGATGGTTGACCACTCCGCCTTTCTTGGTTCCGCGGCGGTTCCACACCATGTAGCCGGTGTACTTCGGGTTGACCAGGATCTCGCGGACGGACGAGCGGCCCCACGCATCCCGACGTCGCTGCGGATCGATGTGGACCGGTGGCGGATACCGGTCGCGGTCGGCGTTGAGCCGATCCGCGATCGCGGCGTAACCGAGCCGTTCGGCGATCCGCCAGGCAAAGATCTGCTGGACAACCGGGCCGCGAACCGGGTCCGGGATCAACCGGTGCTTGGTACGGCCTTCGGCGTGCCGCCGGCACAGGATGCGGGATCGTGTCGGGTAGGTAGCCGTATGGCGGACGTCCGACATTCCAACCCTGTGCGGTGTGCTCGCAGAAGCCGTCCCAGGACTTTTCCAGTGTCTCGAGGATGTAACCATTCGGCGACGCCCTGCTTGACCCGGCGGGTCAGTACCGTGGTCGCTCGTAGCCGTGACAGCGTCATCGGTTCGTCCGCGGCGAGCAGCGCCACCCCTGCCTGTTCCAGTTCGTGCTCGATGCGGGTGCCGTAATAGGTGCGCCGTGCAACCCGTTCGATCGACTCGCAGATCACCGCGTCGAAGCGGCGTGACAGGCCCAGGCAACCGGCAGTGCGAGCGGATAACGCCAGATTGACACTGTGTTCCACTGCACGTCCTGCGCAGGTACGGCCAGCCGCAGTCCGGGGAAACGGGTGAGCAGTGTGCCAATGGAGACTTGGAGCGTCATGCGCGCCAGATGAGATCCGAGGCAGTGGTGGCTGCCGTATCCGAAGGTCATATGCGGGACAGGATCCTTCCGTCCGAAGTCGAGTTCGTCGGCACGGTCGTAGACCAGTTCGTCGCGGTTGGCAGTCAGATACGACACGTGCACCGTGTCACCCGCCTTGATGGTGACACCGTCGAACTCGACGTCCTCCAGGGCCACCCGCGGAATGCCGACGCCCTGACGGAACGGGATGTACCGCAGCAACTCCTCGATGGCCCGCGGCAAGAACTCGGGATGGGCGCGCAACTGGCCAAGCTGCACGGGGTGCGTCAGCAGCGTGTAGATGATGTTGCTGATGCTGTACGTGGTGGTGTCGTGACCGGTGACCAGCAAGAGCATTGCCAGCACGGCCAATTCCTCTTCGTTGAGCATCTCGCCACCGACCCGCGCGGTGGCGAGCGCGCTGACCAGGTCGTCGCCAGGGACACGGCGGCGTGTCGCTGTCAGCTCGGTGAAGTACGCCCGCAGTTCCGCCTTCGCTTCGACCGCCGAAGCCCGGTCGGCGGCGCTCATGGACATCATGGCCGAGGCCCACCGGCGAAGCTGGGGCCGGTCCGCCTCGGGGATGTCCATCAGTACACAGATCGTCATCAGCGGCAACTGGCCCGCCAGGTGATCAGCGAGATCGGCCGGCGCGCCATGCTCGGCCATTCTGGTTAGCAGTTCGTCCGTGGCCTGCTGTGTACAGGGCCGCAATTCCTCGACCTGGCGCGTGGTGGACGCCTTGAGAATCAGGCTGCGCACTCTGTTCAGCGTAGGCGGATCCATGAGGTTGATCGCCTCGGACTGCGCGATGGGGGCAGGCGTGATCCGCGGGAAGTCCCGCCCGGTCAGCGCGGCCCGGCTGAAGCGCCGGTCTGCGGTGACTGTCCGCACGTCCTCATAGCGGGTGACCAGCCAGCAGTCGCCTTCCCCATACGGCATCCGGACGCGGGCGACGGGGGCCTCAGTTCGCATCCGGGCCATGAAGGGGTCCGGTTCCAGAGTGTCATCGTGTCGGAACGGACACGTCTGCACGGAGTTCGAAATGGACATCTTGCGCCACCTTTCCCAGAAGGTACTTATGGTCGGCGTATCCGGTGTCGATCGGGCCGTCCAAGGAACGCGAAATCACCGATGAGCAATCCGCGGTGGGGTCAGGCCCGGATCGGGACGGCCGTTAATGGATATCTTGCAAACCGCATTTTCGAAAAGCGCTCTATCGATCCGGCGCACAAACATCAAGCCCCCTCGTTTCCCGTTCTTAGCTGACCGGCCCGAGTAGCTTTGTTAAAAACAGATTTAAATAAACATGACCTGACATTAATATATTTTTGCAGTAGGTTCAGCAGGTCATCAGACCCATACCCTGATCGGAACGTTCTATGCCGAGAGTAAGGCTGCGAAACCGCTGGTAAAGTGTGGTGCGCACGTCGATATCCGGGACATACGGATCCCGGATATCTCTCTCCACTCAAGAGCCAGGAGCCCGACATGGCCCGACAAAGGCCAAAAAGCCACCTGGCGGCCCGGTCCCTCCACTATGGCTCTTCTAGACTGATCTTGTAATTCGGGGGCGAATTACTCGGCTCCGAGCGGCGCGCTAGCTGACGCCTGGGCCGCCCATTCGGATCCAGTCCAAACTCAAGCTTGCTCTTCAACCTCAGTCCGCTCTCTTTGCTTTGAGGGATCTGCTTGCCAGCGCCCGACTGACATCTCCGCCGTGATCCCGGGGCCAAAACCTGCCAGGATACCGCGTCCACCATCGGGAACCCCGCCTTCAGTGAAGATCCGCCGAAGGGCGTCAAGTACGACGGCGCTCGCGATGTTTCCATACTCGGTAAGCGTTGCCCTGCTGTGGCGAAATTCGTTAGGTGCGACATCGAGAAATCGGCTTAGGTCGTCCAATATGCGGGGCCCGCCGGCGTGGATTACGTAAAAGTCCAACAGTGATGCGTTCCACCCATTCTCTTCTGCCAGGTCTCGCAGGACTGGCGCCAGCGGTTCCATGGTCTTCGGGACACGTCGGTCAAGCTGAAAATGGAAGCCCGTAGCTTTTACGGCGTAGGAAATCCATTGCTCGGTGTTCGGGATCAGGTAGGAACCTGTCCGCTCCAAGCGCATACCTGTCCCCCCGGACGCACGCACCACGACAGCCGCTACGGCGTCGCCGAATAGGCCGTTCGACAGTAGGTTGCCGATCTCAATATCGGCGGGTTGATAGCAGAGTGAGCAGAACTCACATGCCACGACTAGAGCATTTGAGCCGGGATGGGCGGTGCAGAAGTCAAATGCACGGTTGATCCCTGCTCCGCCAGCTGCACAGCCCAGCTGAGCAATGGGGAGCTGCCGTGTCTCTGGTTTGAATCCGAGATTATTGATAAGCCATGCCGTCAGTGATGGCATCATGAACCCCGTGCAAGACAGGTACACTATCATATCGATATCCGCAGGCGACATCTCTGCATTGCGAAGCGCGCGGCGTACAACGTCCGGAACTCGCGCCTTGGCCTCTTCTTCGTAGATACGGTTTCTGATCTCAAAACCTGGGTGATTCAACGTTTCGTCAATTGGGCGAACAATGTGGCGCTTTACGACACCGGTGTTACTTATGAGACGCAGAGCGAGGGGAAGGGCATGATGGTCTCTGTGAAGACGCTGAGCCAGTTCAAGAGTTTCGCCCATGGTCAGGACATTTTCTGGAACCGCGACAGCCGGTTCACACAAAACAGGCACCAACAGATTCTCCTTCAGAGTAGGGATAGCGGGAGGTGATTTTCCGTAAACGGAGCTTGTATGGTCTCCATTCACGGATTGGCCAGTGATGATGTTGCTGTCAGGCGGCGGCTGGGGTGGTGGGCACAAGCCAGGGTTGTCCGGTAAGGGCGATAGATCAATATCTGAGGGCCACGGAGAGCGCCGATTGGGGCCGGGTTCCACCGGGGGATAACATCCATTGGGGCACTTCGTGCCATGCACGGCGACGGCGGATGCCCGCAGCGCCCTCAACCGGTCAGTGCGTCAGCTTTGTAGAAAAGTTGTTTTACCGTGGCATTCAACGCGTCGGAATGCCAACAACAACCGTGTTACCCTGTGTGTTAACGGTGGGGTGTACTGGCGGTGCTGGTTGGCGCTGCCGCAGCCCTACGAAGTACGTCAACACGGCTTCGAAATCGCCGCCCAACTTGATCTTGATGATGTTCGTCGTGCGGAGCGAGAACAGGTTCCCGGGTGCGGTAGGCTGACCCTGCTCGTTATGCGCGGTTGCAGGATGACACGTCACCTTCACGAAGCTTCGGCCCGGAACGAATAAACGTTGACCTGATGGATCAGCGATCAATTCAGATCTCGGTACGTACGCTGCCGTGCAGGTAGGCGCGGCCCCCCGAAACCTGAACGTAACAAGATCCGTTCGTGCACTCGCCGCATGCGAGGTGGAGATCTTCATAAATGCCGGGTAACAGGTGGAGCCTTCGTGGCCAGCGCGGCCCCCGTACCAACGAACAAGCTCATCAAAACCAGGAACACCGCGAAGATTAACGTAAATACTTTTCTCATTTCTATCACCTCTTTTCGTAATAAACGAGACCGTTATATGCCTCCGTACTGGCAAAAGTTGCAGAATAGGCCACCTGCCCCTAACAAGACCACAAAGAAAAACTACCCCCTAGGCTACGACTATGCCCTGAGCTAATAGCCACCAAACAACAATGA
>NZ_CAAAFT010000309.1:0-2294 GCF_900634765.1 Candidatus Protofrankia californiensis
CCCTCGAACCAGCCGGATCGCCCTCTCGATCTTCCAACGATGGCTGCCGGGAGCGGCCGGCGGAAACCGTCGCCGTCACCGCTCGCTCCTTTCCTGCTCGGGCCGCCCGAGGGCCGAGCAGGAAACCCCCGATGTCGCGCTCCGCGTGACCACCTTCCGCGCAGTCACGGAAACCGACTCGATCCGCGGGTCTGCCGTGGGGCCGCTGGACGCGAGCGAGCCCTCGTCAGGCAGCCTTGGCGAGACGGCCAGCCACTCACAGCGGAAACCGGGAACGAGGCCATGGCAGCAGCCCTCACTGACGCCTGCATCATCAACCACAACAGCTCGGAGTTCACCGAACTTGCGCTACGCACCCTGATCAGAACACATCAGCACCGGATCGACGACGGCGAGCTACGCATCACCGTCATCGACAACCACTCCACCGACGAAGGACTCGACAACCTGCGGAACGCGGTACGCGAACTCCCCGCGACATGGGAACGATCACCCTGGCCGGCAGCCGACTCGACAGTCAACAGCCACGGGGACGTGCTGCGCGCTTTCGTCCAAGCCCACGAAGACGCGTCCCACCTGTGGTTCGTGGACGCCGACATAGTGTTCCGCCAGCCCGACTGCCTCGGCGTCATGCTCACCGACCTGGCCGCGCGTCCGGACCTCTGGGCAGTCCAGGCCCGCTTCCACTGGCTGGAAAGCAACCACGGGCCCGGAACCAGCCTCAACATCTGGGCCGGCCGCCACCAACGGCTGTGGGCGGGCATCGGCCAGCCACCAGACCGGCCGTTCCCCGGCAGCCACAAGCGGCGCTGCCACCCGGCCTGCGCCCTGGTCGCCAACACCCCGACGTTCCGCCGGGTCACCGACATCATCGGCCTGTCCGCCGCTCTGATCATCAGTGTGGACGAACGCCTCGCCGGTTTCGCCGACACCCTCGGCCTCGCCTCACTCGCCATGGAAACCCACGGCCTGCACTGAGGTGGTCCCCGTTCTTCGGACAGTGATCCCTATGTGGGATAATTGATCCGTGAGCGGAGGAGATTGATGACTGAGTCCCGGAGGCGGTTCACGCCCGAGTACAAGGACGAGGCAGTGAAACTCGTCATCGATTCGGGTCGGCCGGTATCGGCGATCGCGAAGGACCTCGGTATCAACGAGGGAACCCTGGGGAGCTGGGTGGCCACCTGGCGTCGGGCCCACCAAGGCGAAGAAGAACCGCTGTCGATGTCCGAGCGTGCCCGGCTACGGGAGCTGGAGAAGGAGAACCGGGAACTCCGGATGGAGCGCGAGTTCCTCTCAAAAGCGGCAGCCTTCTTCGCGCAACGCCATCAGTGATCGATAAGTTCGAGCTGATCGCCGCGGAGAAGGACAACTACCCGATACGCAAAATGTGCCAGTGGCTCGTGGTGTCGACGTCCGGTTTCTACGACTGGTACCAGCGACCGGTGTCGTCCCGGACCCGCCGGCACACCACCCTGGACACCCAGGTGCGGGCGTTGTTCGCCGCCTCGCGCCAGACCTACGGCGCGCGGCGGATCGCCGCCGCTCTGACCGCGTCGGGCCAGCCCACCTCGGTCCGCCTCGCCCGACGGATCATGCGCCGAGCAGGGCTGAAGGCCTGCCAGCCCAGGGCCTACCGCCGCACCACGATCCCCGGCCAGGCGCCGGTGCCCACCGACCACGTCCGCCGCGACTTCACCGCCACCCGCCCCGGGGCCAAGCTCGTCGGTGACATCACCTATGTCCGTACCGGCGAAGGCTGGCTGTATCTCGCCACGGTCATCGACTGCTATTCACGGAAGGTTCTCGGCTGGTCGATGGCCAGTCACATGCGGACCGAACTCGTCGTCGACGCATTCACCATGGCCGCGTCCCGCACCACCCTTGCACCGAACGCGGTTTTTCACTCGGATCGCGGTACGCAATACACGTCCGACGCCTACCATCGCACGCTGGCACGACACGGCGTGCGACCTTCCGTAGGCGCCACCGGAGTGTGCTGGGACAACTCCGCCGCCGAATCCTTCTTTGGCACCCTGAAAAACGAACTCGTCTATCGGGAAATTTACCTAACCCGTCGTGCCGCCCGCAGTGCGATCGCCGAGTACATCGAAGTCTTCTACAACCGGCAGCGACTCCACTCCACCCTCGGCTACCACACCCCGGAACACGTCGAACGTCTCTACCTGACGAGTCGGACATCAATACCAGAGGCGGCGTAAAGCTGATATAGTCCAGTTATCGCGTGTCCGTAGAATGGGCAGCACCTCACTGTCACAGCACTGCACTCACAT
>NZ_CAAAFT010000310.1:0-29062 GCF_900634765.1 Candidatus Protofrankia californiensis
GTTCGGGCCGCGGTCCCCCCTCGGCCCCGCGTGAGCCGGCGCCGTCGGACTGCGCGCGCTGCCGCTCGCCCTGCGGATCCTCGCTGGCGGTGTCGCGGCCGGGCTCCTCGGCGGCGGGGCCGACTGCGGCGGCAGCTGCCGTCACCATCGCAGGCCCGCCGCGCAGGAGATTCCCACCGACTACCCGTGGCTGTAGGTCGCGGCGGCGGCGACCTGGCCGGGGTTGCCGCGTACCGTGCTGGCCGCCGTTGGCGAAGTCGAGACCGGCCATAGGCTCTCCCCAGGGACAACCCCGGAAATCGGATACTCGCGTTCTATGGTCCGTAGGCCATTGACATTACCCATGCCGAAATTTACATTGGTAGCGTGGAATAATTTAATGCGGGGCGAGAAAAGTCCTAGCGTGGAAATTTAAGCCAAAACCGCCTGTCGCGAGGCTACCCATCCCGCCGCCGCGCAAGAAACCGTCCTCGCCTCGGGCCACCCGGCGAGCCGCATGCACCGGAACCCCTCCTGACATGCAGGATAAATCGAAACCCCCACCCTCCGTTATACCCTCCATTATTCCCACGGATATTCCCTCCAGTATTCCCTCCGATTAAGGGTGGAGGGGGAGTCGGTCGGTAAAATCCCAGGTCAGCGGCCTGCGGCCCCCTCCGATGGTCGGCCAGGCTACGCCGCCCGGAGGCAGGAAAACACGTGCGGCGGCCCGGCGCCCGCCCGGGGGGCGGACACCGGCCCACCTCACGGTTTTCCGCCTCCGGGCGGCTATCCGCCCTGGACCCGGCGTCCCGCCGGCCGGGCGATGTCAGTCCGCGTCGCGTGCGTGGATATGTGCTCGCGTCGTCGGAGTGTTCTGCGGCGCCGGTGGCTGGACAGTCGAGTTTCGGCCCGCCGCGCGCGTCAGAATGTGATCGTGAGAGGGCTGTCTGGTTTGCGGATCAGTCCGGACGCCTGGTGCGCGAGACCGGCGAGGCCGCGGTAGGCCGTCACGGTGGGGATCGCTGCCCGGTCGCTGTTCCAGGTGTGGATACCTTCGATCAGCCGGTCGGTCAGGTCGTGGCGGTTCGGGCCGTGGCCGATGACGCCGAGCATGTGACGGCCGGGCGCGGCGTGGTTGCGGGCGAGGCTGAGGTAGGCCAGTGAGTCGCCCTCGATGAGGGCCGGGCTGCGCTGGGGTATCGCGGGCGCGCACAGGGCGGACTTCACTGCCTCGGGGGTGGCCGCGATGCGGCAGCAGCCGGGCTCGGCGGCGGTCAGGCGCAGCCAGATCCCGTCGAAGGGGTCGTAGGGTCCGACCTCGACGCCGGACAAGGCGATCGTCCGCTTCCGTGCGAGTACGCCGGTGAGGGCGTCGGGGTCGATGGCCTGGTCCTGATCCCAGTGCAGGGCGACGAGGTCGCCGTGGTGGATCGGGGCGGTCCGCTCGCCTTCCTGCCCGATCATGGGGACAAAGCCGCAGAGCTCCACCGACTCGCTGATCATCCGGTCGCCCTCGCGGCGGAAGGCCACCGCGCGGGTCTGGCCCCGCCAGCGCAGGGGCAGGACGAGCCGGCCGCCGGGGGTGAGCTGGTCCCACCAGGCGCTGGAGATGTCCCAGACTCCCACCGTGGCGATCAGCCGATCGTGAACGTGGCCGTCCGGGTCACCGAAGACACCGTCCCCGGTGAGGACCGTGACCGCCTCGACGCCGGTCGCGGCGAGGGCGGCGCTCGCGCCGCTGGTGACGTCGGGGTCGATGTCGATGGTGGTGACGTGCCCGCCGGGCCCGGTCAGGTGCGCGAGGAGGGCGGCGCTGTAGCCGGTGCCGGCCCCGATCTCAAGGACCCGCTGGCCGGGCAGAACGATGAGCGCCTCCAGCATCATCGCCACGATCCCCGGCCCGGACGCGCAGCTGAGGGACGTGCCGTCGGGGGCGCGCTTGGTGATGACGGCCTGCTCGGCGTAGGCCTCGCCGGGGGCGGCGTCGGGGGCGAACAGGTGGCGGGGCACGGCGCGCATCGCGTCCTCGACCGCGCCGGTGAGGACGGCTCCCGAGATGGCGAGCCGGTCGACCATGGCAGCACGCAGCTCGTCGGGGGTGGCATCGGGGGTCGAGGCCGCGGTGTTCAACGATGATCCTTCCGATAGGTGTGGTGCGGTCGAAGGAGGCCAAAGGAGGCCGGACGTGCGCGCCCGACAGCCGGCACCTGTGGGCATTCGGGTCATCGCGCCCCGGTATTTCAGTCGCCACAGGCCGGTGTCTTCTTGATCGGCTACGCGGATGCGTTGCTGAAGACGGCCTCCTTCGCTGCCTGCGCGAGGGCGGCCTGTGTGGCTACTGGGAGCCCGAGCCGGTTCCAGTGAAAGATCACGTGTAGCGCGATGACCGCGCGTATCCCGCGCGTGAGGTTGCCGCTTTCCCGCAGGGTTCGGAGTGTTCTGCCCGTTTCCTCGAACGCGGCGAGCCAGTCGCGGCCGATGAGGTCCGCACGGGCATCGCCGAGGAGAAGGTGGCGGACGCTGCTGGTGGACGATGCCGATACCTGCGGGTCGGGTGCTGTGTCGGCCAGGCCGGGGCGCTGCTCGGCGACCCGTGCCCACACGTCGCCTTGCTCGCTGAAGTCCAGTCCAGCGCTTCGCATGAGCGCGGTGCACAGCACGAGTGAGTGTCCCCGCCGGTCGACGGGGCCGTTGTCGAGGAAGGCAAGGAGGTGGCGGCTGTCCTGATGGAACAGCGTGTGCGCGGTGTTCATGCTGCTGGGGCCGCCGAAGGCGTGGACCTCTGGTTCGTAGATGTCGTCGGTCCAGCGAACCCCGTTGGTGAGCAGGGCGTGGAGGGGGTCGCAGTTCCTGGCGTCGCGGCCGGTCGCGCCGTCGGCGATCAGGTAGCGGACGCGCCAGGGGCCCTTGCGGATGAAGAACCAGGAGGTGATGAGGCCGTCGGCTACGGCGGCGGGAAGGACGCGGGCGAGGTGGTCGACGGCCTGGCGTTCACGCTGATGACGGTCGGGGCCGGGCCAGGCGATGTTCACCTGCGTCCAGGGGGTCTCGTCCATCGGTTGGGCCTTTCGATCAGCAGAGTAGGAGGCAGGCGTCCCACGAGGTCGTGGTCCCGGCGGCGGCCAGATCGGCGCCGGCCGAGCCGGTGAGGAAGCCGGAGGGTTCGTTGGCTGCGGCGGTGGTCTGCTGGTGCAGGCGGGCCAGTGGTCCGATCGGGATCGGGGTGAGTGCGTCGGCGGTGATCCGGTGTGCGGCGGTGAGGAGTCCGGCGGTTCCGTGGCACAGGCTGCGGTCGATGAGGCGGCCGAGCTGTGTCGCGTCGGCGATGCAGGCGGTGAAGGCGGTTTCGGCGTGGTGCTGGCGGGTGGTGTCGCCCAAGGCGCGGGCGGCGAGTTGCTGGGCGCGGGCGATGCCGGGGGTGCCGTAGCACCACGACGGCCGGAGTGGGCCGGGTTGGCGCGGTTCGCTCTGGTCCACGTCGTCGAGCGTGACGAACTCCGGCCACCACGAACCTGCGCTGGTCTGCCGCTCCCAGGTGTCCAGCCACTGGCAGATCCGGCTGATCGCCCCCGTATGTCCGTCGACCGTGACCCCGTCGATCAGCGTGAGGGCCAGGAGAGCGAGTGGTCCGGTGATGCCGTGGGCGACCCCGTGGTTTCCGTGCCCGCCCGGGACGGGCTGGTCGCGGTGCGGGCCGTGTGAGCACCACCAGCCGGGGAGGCCGTCGATCGGGTCGGTGAGGCGCACCAGGTAGGTCAGCACGTCGCGGAGCAGATCGTGATCGCCGGTGCGGCGCAGGGTGACACCCAATCCGGTCAGGCCGCGGATCAGGTCGTACTCGGCGTACTGCGGGCGTTGGCGTTGGTCGATGCGACGGTGGGCTGCCTCCAGACGGTGGCGGGTCACCATCGCGGTTCCGGCGGCGGCGGTGGCTTTCGCTCGGAGGAGTCCTGGCTGGTCGGATGCGGCGAGAACGACCGCGAGGGCGGGAGCGCCGTAGTAGAGGCTGGCGCCCTCGGCGACGCTGACGCCGCCCGCGACGGCCCGCTCCAGCTCCGCGTGCGCCGCTGGCCAGTTGCCGGTTTCCAGGTGGAGGAGTGCGATGCCTGCCGCTCCGTCGGCGAGTGACTGTCCCGCCGTCACGGGATCCTCCCGGCGAGTTCGGTCTGGGCTGTGGCGCGGGCCAGACGCAGGCAGTACTGCTCCGATGCGGTGTCGGCTCCGATCATGCGGGCGTGGTGCAGGTGCAGCAGATCTGCCAGGAGCTGGTCGACGTCGAGCCCGTCCTGGTCGGCGAGGGTCCGGTAGGTGGCCAGTGCCGTGGCCAGGCTGTCGTCTCCGTAGGGACGGCGGGCGCCCGCGAGCTGGGCGGGCTCCAGCCGAGGGCCGCTGCGGTGGGGCGCGTGGTCGACGAGCCAGCGTGCGCCGTCGCCGGTGAACCCGCGGGCAATGGTGATCATTCCTGCGGCGGTGGTGGCCTGCCGGTCGCCAGCCAGCCGTCCGAGGACGGCGCGGGAGTCGGCGGCGAACACCGCTTCGGCCGCGGCGAGGGTCGGTCCGTGGCCGTAGCGGGTCTCCGGCCGGTAGGTGGCCAGGATGTAGTTGGCCAGCAGGCCGTCGTCGTGTAGCCGCTGCGCCCACTGGGCAAGGTCGTGGGCGGTGTCGGCGAACTGGGCGGTATCCCGCAGCGGGATTCGGAGCCGCAGGTGAGGCTCGGGGTGCGGGTAGCGCAGAAACCACCAGCCCGCGTGGAGTTCGGGGAGTAGGGCCAGGCGGGTGAGGATGCGATCGGCGTGTCCGTAGAGGCGGGTGTCCAGCCAACGCGACCTGCCGGGCCGGTGCTGGAGGGTGCTGGCGGGACGGACCGGCCGGGTGGTCGGGTGGTGGCCCAGTGACTTGCGGGTCAGGGTGAGCAGGAGTTCGGCTGGCCTGCCGTCGATCCACCCCGCTCGCCCGCCGGCCTCGGTGAGGGCGACGCGCCCGTGCCGGTCGAGGTGGCTGCGCAACATCGTGAGGTGGGCGTTCTCGTCCAGGTCGAGGCGCAGCCGCACATCGTCGTCGCCGATCAGCACCTCGCGCGGCAGCCGGTGGTGTTCGCGGTGTCGCTGCCAGGCCGCCCGCCACTGCGGCCATGGTGCGGTGCGTGTGGGGAGCGCGGTGGCGGGGATGGTCCAGCGGGCCGGGTGCAGGATGGAGCGGCCCCGCCGGATCCGCGGTAGGAACGGCAGGCCGTGGGCGTGTCCCCAGTTGAACCGGGCGCAGGGCGCCGTCCATGCCGTCCAGATCTCCGTGAGGAACCGGATGAGCGGCTGCTGGGTGGTCGGCAGAAGTACGCAGTTGAACAGCAGCGGCTCGACCGGCCGCCCGGTGGTGTGCGAGACCAGCCACAGCCGCTGGCCGTCGCCGGCCACCGCCAGATCGTCCAGGGTCCACGGCGGGTCGGGGTGGAAGTCCCCGACGGGCAGCACGGGCAGGAGCTCGGGCGTACGCGCGACGGCGGCCAGTCGGGCGTCCAGCGGAGGCCCGGACACCTGCACGGTGGCCGCGCCAGATAAGGCGGTCGGCAGGCCGGCGTAGACGCCGCGGAAACGTTCCAGCTCGGCCGGGGTGAGCAGGTGCAGGAACCGGGCAGCCGCGACTCCGGCATGGCGGGCCCCGCTCACCACCGTCAACATGAACGCACCGTGGTCGAGGTCATGTGGTGTCTCGGCGGCGAGGGTGAACCGCAGCTCGGTGTGCGGGATCGGCGGCCGGTCATCGCCGCCGCGCAGCGATCCGATCAGATCGTCGTCAAGTGCCACCTCGGTGCAGCCGTCCAGGGCGGACTGCTGGGCGAGCGATGTGAGCAGGCTGTCGCGGGCGGTGAACGCTGCCGGGTCACGGCGGGGCGAGCCGCGGTATCCGGCGGGGAACCCGAGAGCCTGTAGGACATCGCGCAGCGGCACCGCCGCGCCCGGACCCCACCGTTCGAGGAATGCGCGGTGGTAGGCGGCCCAGCCGGGCAGGTGCGGCGCGACGGCGACAAGCGTGGAGGCGGCTTCCTGCGCCTCGCGGACCACAGCGGGGGGCAGCGTCACCGAGCAATCGACCCGCAGATCGACCGCGATCCGCCCGCCTGGGGCGGGGAGGGTGATGTGGCGCGCCAGGTGCGCTGCCGGGTCGGTCACGGTCATCGGCGGCCGAACCGCTGACAGCAGCACCCCGGCGTTCACCAGCGCGGTGACCAGTCGTTCGGCCGCCGCCGTATCGGTGGCATGTTCGCCGGCCACCTTCGCAGCCAGCGCCCGGAACGGGATCGGGGCGCGGGCCGTCTCGACCGTCACCCGCACCGGGTCGGTCAGCTCGATCTCGACATCCCAGACCTGGTCGCCCTCGGTGCGGGCGCAGGGCAGCACCCACACCCCGCCACGCCGATACCCCAGCGCGTTCGTCACGACCGTGACCGTGCGCAGCGTCCCCAGATCCCGCTCGGCCACGCCCGTGTACTCGGCGACATGGCGGTCGTCGGGACGGGCCACCTCGTGATGCCGCTCTCCCCAGCGGACCGCCGCGTGGGGACCCATCGTGACCGGAGCGACTCCAGCGAACCTGCCGAACGGGGTCGCGCGGGTCGTCCACCTCAGCAGATACCGGACCGTCGCCTCCACCAGACGCCGAAGCCTGCGCGTCTGGGCCGCTTCATCGGCCAGCGCGCGGCTGATCTGGGTGGCCAGGTCCGGTGCCGCGTGCCTGACAGCTGCCGCGAACGCTGGCAGCGCCCACACCTCCCGCAGCCACTCCAGCCACTCGCTGGGCTGGTCGGTGGTCAGGTCGGGCCACGCGGGAAGCCGTAGGTCTTGGGGGTAGGAGGCGGCTCTGATCAACGCCGCTTCTGCCGCTTGGAACATCTCTCGCTCCCCGCTTCGGGGCGGGCGGAAGGTAGGGCGGGCCCGGCCCCCCGAGGGCCGGGCCCGATGGGTGGGCGAGGTTCAGCGACCGCTGCCGCTCGAGCAGGCGTCCGAGTTCGTGTCGCCCGAGCCGCACTCGTCGTCGGTGCTGGTGGCGTGGCCACTCGCGGCGGTTCCGGCGTCGACCAGGTTCAGGTTCAGCTCGTTCTCGTAGTCCATCAGGGGGTTCCCTTCTCGTGGGGGGTGAAGGCCAGGACGAGGCGGCTGTGCCGCTTGTCCAGGACCGCCCCGTCCGGCAGGTCGCCGTCCGGGGTGTGCGAGGGAAGGACGTGCAGCACCGGAGCCGGGCTGCCCGCGTCCACCCACGCACGCATGTGCTCGACCATCCGCCCGGCCGCCGCGGCGGCCTCCGGCCCGTGGGCGTATGCGCCGAGGTCGAATCGCCGGTCGGTCCAGCGCAGCGCCGACCGGTAGGCGAACGTGCCGTCGTGCAGGGTGGCCGGAGTACCGAACTGCCAGGAGGGCGCGACGACGCCGGCCTCGATGGCCGTCTCCTGCGCCGTCAACACCACGAACTCGCCCGCCTCGTGGGTGAGGCGGGACGCCAGCCACAGGTTCAGGTCGATCAAGGCGGTGCGGGGCGGCAGGCTCGCCCCGGCCCACGCCTCCTCGCGGGGCCGCGCCAGGAGGCCATCAAGAACGCTGGGGTCGACCTGCTGACCCTCATCCAGCCGCAGGTGGACACCGTCGGCGATGTCGACGTACCGCACCTCGTGGGCTCCGTCGCCCTGCACGGAGACGAACCCGCACTGACGGTGGCTCTCACTGACCAGTCGGTCCCCGCGGCGTCGCAGCGCGTAGGACTTGGTGATCCCGAACATGCGCAGCGGCACCACCAGCACACCGTCATCGGTGAGCTGATCACGCCACGCGGGCGGGATGTCCCACGCCCCGGCCGTGACGATGATCAGATCCCAGCGGCGGCCGGACGCGATCGAGTGTTCGGCGTCCGCGCACACCACGGTCACATCGTCATAGCCCGCCGTCGCCAGGCAGGCGATCGCCCGGTCGGTTATCTCGGGGTCGATATCTACGGTCGTGACCGATCCCGACGGGCCGACGAGCTCCCGCACCAGCGACGCGTTGTAGCCGCCGCTGCCGATCTCCAACGCGTGACAGCCCGCCAGCCCGCCGAGCGCGTCCGCTGCCTGACCGAGCATCTCCGCGATCAGGAACGGCGCCGACACCGAACTGATTGCTTCTTCGCCGCGCCGCTTCTTGAGGACCGCTGCGTTCGCATATGCCTGCTCCAGCGGAAGGCCAGGCGTGAACAGCTCGCGGGGAACAGTCCGCAGCGCTGCCTCCACCTCGGGCCGCAAAGTGAGGCCCTTCGCCGCATGATCGGCGGCCACCAGGTCGACCATCGCGTTACGAAAGCGATCGCTCTCGCTACTCATGGTGTCGACGCTCATCCTTGAGATTCCTTTCCCGATGCGTGCGGGCCGCCGCGGTCCGGGCGCCCCGACCAAGTCCAGCAAGCCGGTAATCCGCTACCGGATCTGCCTCGTACTCGCCGGCCCTCACCGCGGCCACGAAGCTCGCCCACGCCCCCGGAGTCACCCCAATCGGCACCCGGCCGAGCGACGACCGGATGAGAACCAGGTTTGGGCCCCGGGCGACTTCGACCGCGTCCACGGCGGTGGGATGAGGGGCGGTGGGCTGCTGCCACAACGGGTCGGCATCCTGGGCGGAACACGGGACATCCATGGGGGTGCTTCCTGATAGGGCCGCCTGCCCCCGCGGATCGGGTCAGCACCGGAGCAGGCGACGAGCGGGGCCACCCCGCCCGCGACACGGTCGCGCGGGCGCGGGCGGGGTGGTGGACGGGCCGCGTGGGGAAGAGCGGCCCCCGTTTCAGGGCCCGGCCGGCACACGGCGACCGAGGTCGACCGGGGCAACGCGGTGATCAAGCAGTCCCCTGCCCCGGGCGTACAGATCGGCGTCGGCAGGGCTACGAAACTCCGGCTCACCGACGATGATCCGGACCACCCGGCCGTTCGCGTCCAGCTCGACCACACCCCAGTCCGAGTGCGGTGTCCGGTGCGGGAGGGCTGGGGAGGGAGTGCCGTCGTTGGCCGGTCCGGGCTCCCTCCCCGTGGCCGCGCTGATCTGCCCGGCTGCGTCGTCGGGCCCGGGATGACCGGCGGTGCGGCCGATGTCGGCGGGCGTCCGGCCGGCGGACCTGCCCGGCGCCTCCGTGGACGAGTGCACGATGCGCTCCTCTGCTGGTCCGAGACAGTGGCCGGCGTGTCTCCCGCCGTGCAGGACCCATCACACAGCGCGTGACATGGCGGTGGAAGGGTGAGAACTTCTGTCCCATGGGTGGGAAATCGTTTCCCACCCATGGCGCGCCGAGAGCTGAGGGGGAGACTGGTGCACGCTGATGGGGTCGAAGCGCTGAAGAGGATGCTGGCAACACGCTTCCGCGAGCTCCAGGAGGAGCACGACCTGTCAGGTACCGAGCTGGAGAAACGCACCACCCACGATCGGAAGAACGCATCAGGCATCCGCAACCAGGGTCGGCTCCCCACCCGCGATGTCCTCCGCGCCTACGACACGGTGTTCGGAACGGGCAGCGAGCTGACTGACCTCGGCGAGCGGATCCGGTCCGCGCAGAAGGCTGTTCGGCTGAGTTCATTGACCGCCGCGGCGGGGATAGGACCCTCGGGGCAGCAGCCCTTGGAGCCGCAGGAGGAGGCGAGCGCAACGGACAGGCGTGAGTTCGCGACGCTGGCGGCCTTGTCGGCCTTGGCTGCCACGACCCGACAGCGCATCACGAACGGAGGTGCACCCGATCAGACCCTTGACGATCTTGAAAGTGATGTCGATGACATCGCCCGTGTCTATGGCTCCGCCCCACCCACACGGCTCCTCCAAGATGTTGCCGACCGGTGGCACCAGACCGAACGAATCTTGGAACGTCGCATGTCGGCGGAGACCCGGACCAGAGCCACTCTCCTCGGTGGCCAGCTAACCTATTTCCTCGGCCGGCTCGCCTTCAACGCTGAGGATTTCCGGGCCGCGCGGCGGTTCGCCGGGCTCGCCGACATGTACGCGCAGGAGACAGGGGAACCGGTCCTGCTTATGTCGGTCGCGACCTTGTACTCCAGCATCGCTTACCATACCGGCCGGTACCAGAAGGCCGTTGCGGCGCTGCGCTCGGTACAGGGTATCCATCATCCCTACATGGATGCCAGGGTCGCCGCCTACAACGCCAGAGCCTATGCGAAGCTCGGCGACGTTGATGCCGCACGGCAGGCCCTGGATCAGATGGAACAGACCGCTTCGGCCTACTCGCCGCTCCCGGGAGAAACTCCAGTAGGTCCGGCTGCTGTCGCGATGTTCCGCTCCGGCGTCGGAATAATCCTTGGTGACAGAATGATGGTCGAGGAATGGGCTCCCCTCGCAATCGAGGGATACAGCCGTGGCGGCGGGGATTTCACCATTGAAGAAGCCCAGCACGCCGACCTGACGGTGGCGCTGGTGCACGTCACAGGCCCTCGCAGCGCAACTGAACCTGAGGAAGCGGCACGGATCGCCCAGACCGTCCTCGGCGCAGACCCGACTCACACTGTGACCGCGAAGCTACGTCAGTGCGCCGGAGCATTCCGCCCGAGCGACCGCAAACTGCCGGAAGTTGCGGCTTTCCTCGACGAATTCCGGGCCCTGCCCTCGCGTCCTGTGGGAGCATCCCTTCGATGACCATCCCCACTCTGACCACGCCGCGACTGACACTTCGCCCGATCCATAACGACGACGTGTCGGCCTACCTGTCGATCTGGTCGGATCCCGAGTTCACCCGGTACATCGGTGGCAACTCGTCTCCGAGCCGGGACGGCATCTGGCACGCCATGGCCGGCAACATCGGATGCTGGGCCCTGACCGGTGTCGGCCCCTGGTCCGTCATCGAACAGGCCAGCGGCGAGCTCGTCGGCCGCGCTGGCCTGTGGGATGAGCCAGGCTGGCCTGGCATCGAAGCAGTGTGGTTCATCGGCCGCCCGTGGTGGGGTCGCGGTTACGCGACCGAGGCAGCCACAGCCGCCATCAGCTGGGTATTCGACGTGCAGCCCGACCTGAGCGAGGTGGTGTCGACCATCGTGCCGGCCAACACGCCATCGATACGGGTGGCCGAACGGTTGGGCATGAAACTCAGCCGGACCGAGTTCCTCCACGGCTCCGACCACCACATCTACACAATCAGCCGCACCGAGTGGCTGCTGGCACATCGTGATATCGCCGGCGTGCGAGCCTGAACTGTAGACCTTGGTCGGTGCCACCAGTTCTTTTTGGCGTTCGGGAGGAGCCCGGCAGGGACCTCATGGTGGACCCTTTTTCGCGTTCTGCGCAGTGTCTCCCCGGACGGCATGGCCGGCGCTTCGTCGTGTCCGGGGCCGTGCTGCGCCGGCTGACTGCGTGGGCCGCCGCCCCGTGGCGGGTACCGTCACCGCGGTCGTCCTTCGAACCGGCGCGATGAAGGCCCGGTCACCGGGGGGCAGGTGACCAGGCCTGGCAGGGCCCGGCCGGAGCGGCGACATAGCCAAACGGTGCACAGGCGTTCGGTACAGCAGCGGTCTTCGTCCATGGATACGTCCAAGATATTACAGCTGTATCCACGCCGGTCTCGCCCGACATGAGTAGCAGACCGGCCCTGACACACGGGACTGAGGAGACGTTGAGGAAGTGGTCGGTGCTCTTCAACGGGCTGTTCGGCCGGATTTATCTTTGGGTCGGTGTGGCCAAGCCACCGACCGGAGTCGACCAAGACCTCGCTGCGCCAGCGCCTTGTCGCCAGGGCAGCCGAGCAGTGGCCCCAGCTCGCCGGCCTCACCATCCGCTGGCATGGCGAGTTCGCCTACATCGCCGGCCAGCTCCCTGACGGCACCTCCCTGCCCCCTGATGCGGCTGCGCTACACCGGATCCGCCCGCACCTGGGGCTTTGCCGTCTACCGCGCCAGCCACGACGAAGTCCGCTGACTGGCGCTCGCTGCTGCGATCGCCTGGCCCAGGCATGCCTGGGCCACCCGGACTCTTGACCAGTTCCACCAAAACGGCGACAGCGCCTTAGTGGTTTGCGACGATGGGTACTGTGCTGGTGACCATAACGTGAGTTGCAGGTCGCCTGGGCCTCGTCCCGTCACGGCGACGAAGGCTGTCAGCCACGGACTGGCCGGTCCCAGTCAGCCGTCGGGTACATGACCAGTGAGGTGTTGTGGACCCGACGCGCGCTGCTTGGCCTCCCGATCCGCCCCTCGACCCCGGCCTCCGAGCGCGTGTTCGTCGCGTCAACAGCCGTGGCGCTACTGTAGCCGGCCAGTTCGCAGATTGATCATGTTGCGAAGTGGACCACTCACGTTGCGGGCCAAGAAGGAGGCTCTCGATGACGTACCAGCATGGCGGCGATCTTCATCTCACCTACAACGCTGGGCGGGGCTACTCGCACTTCGTTCTCTACATTGAACCGCCGGCAGCGGCAGGCAGCGCAATCAACGCATCCCAGCGTTTCCGCGCCTCGACAAGTCCGTATACCGCAGAATGGCTGAAACGACTTGACCGATGCGCCCCCGATGCGCTTCATGTTTCGCTCCTCGGGAGCGACGATGCCCCTAAGCTCTGGCACCCCTGCGTCTACGAAGATTCTGAATCACCGTCGGCGGTGGCCGGGGACGGATGCGTCTGCTGGCAGACCTATCGAGATCCTGTGACGTGGCTTCCCGTTGCGGCGAGTCATTTCCGCACAGTTGGCGGAAATATCGAACACTGGGAGTATTTCACCTACGCTCCACTCTCCATCCCAGATGGGGAGCGTCTGAGCGTGCTCATCATCGACCGCGAATCAGGCATGTTCTGGGCGCGGACCGAACATGGAATCCTGCATATTCTTCCAGAAAAGCAAGGAGCTGGTTACGGCGCTGGTTACGGCGGCGGGGGGCCTCACGAGCTCGCTGGATTAATCGAAAAAGTAGTCCGATCGGACGGGTGTGACGTTGCCGCCGGGACGCCACATGAGCCGCGTAACAGAAAAGTGCTCGCCTGGGTGAGCAGCAAAGCTGCCGACCGCACGCAGGAACTAACACTTGATCAACTAAAACTTCTCCATCGTAGAGGTGTGGTGGCGTAGGGCAATGAAGCCCTGAATCCGATCGGCAGCCGCTATGGCGGACTCCGTGGCTGCAACGGCGCTGATCAAGGCTCTCGGCGCCGTCCTGCCGACCGGGAGTATTCACGAACGGGCATGAAGAATGACAGAAGCCACGGCCAGCCTGATCACCCTTCTCATTTGTCCGCTGGCAGCAGGCCGACCCGCTTCAACGTGTCACGGAGGGTGGTGTCTTCGGCGGTGTGCACGCATCCCATCGATTTGAGGGTCACTGGGCTACCCTTAGCATCGCCGACGTGGAAGGTCGCCCAGGTGCGGCAGGCCGCGCAGATCCGCCCGGTGAGGTAGGGCCGAAGGAGGTAGAGACGTTGTTCGCCGTCGAGGAGGTAGAGGCTGCCGCGCTCGACCTCGGGACTGGGGTAGGGGATGCGCCTCGTGCGCACGACGGGGTGGTCACCGACAAGCTCCCGGTAGGTGACCTCTCCCGTCTTGGTCAGGCTGTCCCAGCCGGTCCGGGTCACCTCGGCGAGCGTGAGATCCGCGAGGAAGCTGACCGAGTTGAGGAGATCCTGAAGAGACTGCACCGCACGGTCGACGACATGCGGTAGTTCCGTTGAGTCCGGTCCGATCAGGTGAGCATCGGCGTTTCGAAGATCAAGGAGGTACCTGGCTCGGTCCTGGAACCCGGGATCGGCAACGGCACGCCACAAGTCGCGCAAAGGGTGGCTATCCGGAAGCGCACCGATGTCCGGCGACTCGCCGATCTTCTCGAGCACTAGCCGCCAGGTTCCGAAAGTCGGCCCGCCCTTCTTCCTCAGCCCCTCCGTGAAAATCTTCCTGGCCTCCAGGCCGATCCCGCGCTCATACGCGAGTGCAAGCGAGACGAGGGCCAGAAAGCACAGCAGGACCTCCACGGCCCCCAGGACTTCGTCGAAGGCATCGGCCGCATGGTCGGCGCTGAGCGCCGCCTCAGCCCGCCGCCAACGAAAGGCGACCGGGTACGGGTACCGGGTACGGACGACGAACGAGGAGTCGTCGATTAGCGCGGCAGCCTCATGGCGCAGCCGCAGCAACCGGCCCTTGTTGACGAGGTGTGCACGCATCGCGCGCACCGACTCCTCCGTGAAGGCGTTCTCAAGCGCATCCTGAGCTTCCATCCGCCAATGATCAAACTCGCGGACGGCGTCGTTCAGATCAGCGAGCGCCGCATTCAGCGACTCATCGGCCTTGGGAACGCGTACCCTCTGCAGCTCACTGCGTGCCAGGCTCAGCCGGTTGCTCCGCTCCGCGTTGATCAGTCTGCGGGCGGTCGGAGAACGCAGGTAGTACGCCGCAGCCGCGAGATCTTGCTCATCGAGGCCGAGGCCACCCTTGGGTCGCAAGACGATCACTGTGCCACTCGACGCGAGCGGCAGATCCGCCTCGGTGACCTCGACGACCGGAATCTGGGAATCCGTCGACCAGCCATGCGCCCGGAGAAGGATGTCACCCGCCTTCAGCTGCTTCTCGGTAGCGACGACCGCATAAGTCGCCTGCCCGTCGGCCACACGGATGGTCCCATCGCGGTGCAGGTCCGCTCCCCGGACGACCCGCACCGCTCCGGGCTGTTGAGCGGTGCAGAGCTCCCCCTTGCCCTTCGCCTGCTGCACGATGATCGACGGATCTGGCAGGTCAAAGAGATCGCCAATTGTGGCAATCTCGCCGAAGTCGGCCACGTCCTGCTTCAGCTTCGCGGTCGCCGGGTGGTGCCGCTCGAATCCGAGGCCCTCGGCCGCGGATGGCTCCGAAGACAGGACGTACCCGAACCGGTGAGGACCTGGATCGCCCACGAGCAGACTCTCGAGGTCCTGCTCGGACTCCGCAGCCTCGGCCCGCGTGGGCACCCGGAACAGAACGACGGGACGCGTACTTCCAGCGCGCGGTTCGTAAAACGGCACCGCCCATTCGAGCTGCGGGTTCGTCGCGCCCCATCCGGTGAAATACATGACGAGGACCGGGCGCCAGAACCGCGCGATGCCCTCCCGGGTGCGCTCGCTGGCCCGCGAGGAGAGAAACGTCGCCGGCACCGCCGCCGCCAACAATGCCTCCGGACCACCTGGTCGGCAGCTCAGCAGGAGCCGCTCATGCGCGGCCAGCCGCGAACCGTTCCCACGCGCCCACGAGGGCACCGCCATTGTCGGCTGCTCGATTGGATGCCCGTCAACAGCATCGGCTCCGAGCCGGTGTACGGGTGCAGCCGTCGGATACGGCAGCGCCTTGAGTGGACCGTCTAAAAGGCCGATCCCGGCGTGCTCCGAGCCACCGACATCAACCGGGTCAGGCGTCCAAAGCGTCGGCATGGCCCTCGCAAGATGACCGAACGCCACCTGCAGAGACCCGACCACCGGATCCCGGCCCTCCACCTCCGAAGGCCGTGACCAACCCTCCCAAACCCGGTCACTCACCGCGCTAGCATAGCGACGTTCCAGAGCCCATAGACGCGCGTTGCGCTACGCCGGATCCGCCAGCACTTGTCCCTTGGCGCGCTGCGTCGATCACTCGCGTCTGAGCAAGGGCCTACGCGGCGGGGTGACTCCGGAACCGGTCATGTTCAGCCCGAGGTCGAGCTCGCCCACCCGGTCGCGAGTGGTTGGTTCGCGACCGCCTTCAGATCCAGGGCGCCGGCTTGGACCACCTCGGGGACGGTAGTAGCCTCAGACCCTTTCGATGACTACCCAAGATCCACTGTCATCCGACACATGCGCCTGGGTGTGCACATCGTGAACCCGGACGACGAACCACTACCCGGCAGCCGCCGACACCCCGCGACACACAGAGCGCCCGTGACCTGCACAAACATACATCTGGCGGCACCATGCGACACTAAAGGTTGTTTCGTAACTCGGTTTGGGTGGGGTGTGGCTGGTCCGTGGGGCCGGTCAGCCGGCCCGGCTGATGGTGTAGAGATGGGCGATCCCGGCCGCGGTGACCCCGAGGGTGCGGGCCTGGCGGCGGTAGTCACGCAGGATCTTCCAGGTCTTCATCCCGGCGAGGGTGTGCTCGACGCGGGCTCGGACCTTGCGGTGTATCCGGTTGATTTCCTCCTTCCACTCCGGTAGCGGCTGTCCGTCGGCGGGTTTCCGATAGGGCATGATCACGTCTGGGTGGCCTTGGTAGCCGCCGTCGGCCATCACGGGCCGTCCGGTGAGGCGGTCTTTGATCCCGCTGGTCTGGTAGACGATCGTGTCGTTGCGGTTGCCTGGCTGAGGGTCACCCAGGGCGATCACGAGACGGGTGTCCGCGTCGATCGCGACCTGCAGGTTCGTCGAGTACCGGTAGTTCTTCGACGGGGCGGCGAGGGTGTGGTCGCGGGTCGGGATGGGCGTGCCGTCCACGATCGCGATCTGGTCGCGGGGACGTCGTTTCGCCGGGGCCAGGGCCAGTAGCGGACCGATCGTGTCGATCACCCGGTACGCGGCCGAGTAGGACACCCCGAACAGCGGGGGTGATCTGGCGCAGGGTCAGGTTCGTCCGCCAGCAGGCCGCGACCAGCAGCACCCGGTCGGGCAGAGACAACGCCCACGGCCGGCCCGGCCGGCCATCGGCGATCCGGTCCCCGCCGCGCTGGGCGACGAGACGGACCAGCCGGCGGAACTGGGTCGGCTTCAACCCGGTGAACGGGAAGATCCACTGAGGGTCGGCAGCGGAGATGACCTGCACCCCAAAATGATCCACCAGGCAGCCCCAGGCCCCGGCACCCGGGTTACGAAACAGCCTTTAGCCGGCAGGCTGACCTACGGGCTTTTAACTGGCGAGTTCAGGGTTCGAGTCCCTGACGGCCCACATCGAAAAGGCTATTCTCGCGCGTCTTCCAGAGTATTCAAGAGGACCAGATGAAACGAGCGGTGTTCCCGCAGCTTACCCTCGGCCATGCCCTAGATCTCATTCCGTCGACTTATTACTCCGAGTAGGACGCCAGTCGACTAATGCCTGCCACGACGAGGCTATCCACGACGCGCTGCCAATTTTGCAACAATCCTGCATCGGCTGCAGCAGGCCGGATTTCGATTAGCCATGATGTGACCAGGAAGCTACGGTTCGCTATGCCGTCGGGATTAGGAAGGACCAGGCCCTCGATCCATGGCATGCCGAGACGTGCTTGCTCTGCAACTTCTACCGACGATAGGAAGCTGACGACCTGATCGACGCATGCCGGGTTCCCGCGTGCGTGCACCAGCCACTGTTCGACCACGGTCTGCCAGGCCGCAGGCTCCCACCATGCTATTGCTTGGGTTTCGACCTCCCGATAGAGGTAGGCGACTTCGGCTGCGGGATTCGGAATCAGTGCCGGCAAGGCATCGCGCGTGTAGCGCCCTCCTTCAAAGGGGGTGTGTCCCGATACTTTCAGCCCGATGACATAGTCGACCACGGCCGGCCACATTCTCCGTGCGGTCGCTGCACGCGCCGGCGATTCCTCGGCAGCGGCTGACAGAGCCTTCAGGAAGCTGTCCAGCCGCGTTGGGTTGTCTCGATAGGCAAGAATGTGATCAAATATTGGCGTGTCGTCACCTTCGGCGGTGATGGTGAGAAGCGCGCGGGCCGCTATCAGGGCATGGGTTCCGCGGTGGTCCATGTCCCTCTCGTATGCAAGCAGTGCGCGGCGGTGTGTCGACAGGAGCGCGTCGAGAAGGTCGCGGGCGGCCTTTGATACGCAGATATTTGCCACCGCTGCCGGCGCGAGAGCTCGGGTGGCAGGGCCGAGGCGCGAGACGTAGATTGCGTCACCATCGGTGGCCGCAAGCGAGGCAACTACGGGGTCGTCAAGATCGACGAGCGGCCGTCGATCTGTATTCCGATCCCATTCATCGAATGCGCAGTCTCGCATGGCTTCGGTCGACAGATGCAAAGCTGTCTCGTGATGGCAGGGGCTGTCCGTGGGACAGGGGATCTCCCATAGGCGATCGAGTCCTCGGGCCAGGTGTAGACGTACCTCGTGGGCGACTGCGCGTGCGAGGTTGCTGGCCGCTGCCGTGGCGCGTTGGTACGTCTGGGAACCGTCATCGCCGTCGATGAGGGCTCGAATTGCTGAGGCACTAGGCGTCAGTAGCAGGGGGAGCACTCGCGCCGCGCTGCGGTCGGCCGCCTGTTCGAAGTAGGTCTCCTCGAATTCGAACTGAAGCGGCGACGCTTCCCCCTCTCCGACGCGAAGTACGGTGCCAACGGCGAAGCGCAGGGCATGCTCGGGGATAGCGACGTTGTGGAGCAGGTGAGCTTCAAGTGCCACTGCCGCCACGGCCGCAGGTGTGTCCCATCGGTCCCTTGCGCTAAGCGTGGACGGGGCCTCGTGGAGGTCCTGAGCGACGGCAAGATCGGCAGCGAGGTCCTCGGCGCTGATTGCTTGGGCCGTGTCCCGCTTCAGATTGATGTGGTACTTAAGCATGAGGCGCGTTGCCTCCTGGGCGCGGCGCACGTCGACGTTGATGTTCTGCAATGCCTGGACGATTTCTTCGGGAGGATTGCTCTGGATGAGCAGGCCCTCTTCGGTCATCCGTGTTTCGTAGGTGCTACGGTCGAGGCAGCTCGCCCAGGCTCGCACCGTAGCGAGCTGCTCCTCGATGCCTGTAGCGTCGGCCTCGCCTGACGACTCTCTAAGCTGACGTTCCGCCGTAACGACCAGTTGTTGACCGGCAAGGCGGAGCTCATCCGCGCGGGAGCCGTCGGCGCGTAGCGCCAGGAGCATGGCTGTTTCTCGAAGTGACCATCGGCGGCGCTCAGAGCCGGTGGGGTGATCGGGGGCTGCCGCCAGCCGGTTGGTCTCGTGGACGACGCGCGAGAACTCCTCATGCCAGATTATCGGCTCCGCGAGGTAGGAGTCGAGCAGTCGATCGGCGCGTTCGAGGTGGCGCACGAGCAGCCCGACGACGAGCCCGACCATCGCGAGGTTCTCGCATCCCGCGAGCAGCACATCCAAAATGTTGGGCAGGGGGATTTCGATTTCGATCAACTGGTCGCACACGCGCTCCAGAGCTTGCAGCGCGCTCATGCAGGGATATGGTCCGACGCCGCTTCCGCGGTACCACAACCACACGTGTCCGTCGCCGACGTAGGTGCGGCGCGTGCCGGTGATGTCGAGTTCGTTGTTGTACGCGGAGAGGCTGTGATCGTCGACGGTGCCCCGGTAGGAGTCATGGCCGGCGAGGACACGTGCGCGGGTGAGCGCAGCGTGGTTGAGCATGCGGTTGAGTACCGCGACACCGTTATGGAAGTCGGACTGAAACAAGGGCATGAACGGGCCTCGGTACCAGGCCGCGAGGGGTTCTCTGAGGCTGAATCCGCGAGAGTGATGGTCTCTGATGCCGTAATCGTGGACGCCGGTCCCGTCCTCGTCGAGGTAGTAGGCCTCGGTCAGCTCTGCGAGGAAGCCCCGCCGGTACGTCGCCAGCGCTCGGCCGGTGAACAGCTCCTCGACGGCCGGATGCAGCTGGGCGGGCGCGTCGTCCGCAACGCGGCGGAGCACGGACTCGCCGTCTTCACCCAGATCGGGGCCGAGGAGCGCCAGGAACTCGACGGTGGTTTCGTCCGTGATCTCGCGAGGCACGTCTGGGCGCCCAGGGCGGCGGCTGCGCGGAAAGCCGATCTCGTAGAGAAGCGAGCTGCGCAGCGCCATGGACCTGCGTTCTTCCTCGATCTCCTCAGGGGAGCGGGCGGCCCGTGCCGCCGCAGCTGCCGCTCGCTCCTCCTCCCACCGACGATCGGCCTCAGCGCAGGCGGCGATCAGCCTGTCGTGCAACCTCACCCGCAGCGGGGACCCCGTGGCTGTGCCGGCGCAGACGAGGGCACGGAGCCAGTCGCGCAGGAGGTCTCGCACGTGGTCGCCAGCCTGCCACGGTGTCTCGCCGTCGAGTAGAAGGCTGACGACCGGCTCGACAGCAACAGTTCGGACCAGGCCGGTCTCGTCGCGAAGCCGCTGGTCCACGAGACGGCACAGCCGCTTGAGCCCGGCACCTCGATCGGCGTCCAGCTCGGCCCACGCCTCACGAAGGATGGATCCAGGGTCGCCCATCGTGAGGAGAGCTTCACCGGGAACGTCGGCCCAGCGTTCACCATGGCCGGCCTCGACGAGGTCGTCAAATGCCTGTTGTAGACGGTCGAGTCTGCCGTGCAGCGGGTTCGAAGGCGTGGCAGGCGCAGCAAGCCTCGCTTGGCAGACCAGGCGAGCCGCGCCGAGTGCCCAGCGGGGTACTCCAGCAGCGACCAGCTTGGAGGTGGGGTTGTCGGACGCGAGAAGGAGACGGGCGACCGCGTAGCGGCGCACCTCGTCGTGCGCGAACTCTGGACCAATCTTGAAAGGGTCGTCGGGCGAGGTCCGCAACAACCCGTCGTGCCGAAGTCCGTCGAGCGCGGCGGGATCGATGGATCCGACAACGTCGAGAGCGTCACCGCCACAGAGCACGAGGTCGGCCAGACGCAGGAGCGCGAGGTGCCGGGCGTCTGGCGTGCCGCGGTCGGCCTGCTCGTGGCGACGTACCAGCCCCGCCCACACCTGCTGCATGGCGTCGGCATCGCTGAGCGGCGCCGCTGAGAGGCCGCCGCCTCGGACGAGAAGATCTACGACCACCGGCTTCCGGAGAAGCTCGCGGGATCGCGGGTTCGTCGCGAGCGCGGACAACTCGCCGAAGGCCGCAACCACATCGTCGATCTGTGGATCTGTCAAAGGCGGTATCAGAAACTCGGCGACGCGGCCGCCGCACCGTTCGGCGACGGTGTCACGTACCAGCTGCTCAGTGTCGTTCGCCGCTACAGCGATGATCTTCACGTCAGCTTGGATGGCCGCATCGACGAGATAGCGAAGGGGCTCACGCATTCCTTCGGAGATCGCGTCCGCGGCGTCGATAACGAGCAGGCGTCGCGGAGCGCCGAGTTCCCCGAGGAGACCTGCGAGTGGGGTACCGAGGTGGGACTCGAGCGCGAGGCTCGTCGATGGAAGGTGACGCAGGTTGATGCAGATCGTCTGTGTCGATCTGGAGCCGTCTCTCACAGCTCCCGTCGCCGCTCCAACAACCAGGGCACTCTTGCCAACACCGGACTCGCCGTGAGCGACAACCGCCGCGTTCGCTGAGTCGACGACCGCGAGCAGCTCGGCCGCGGTGTCGCTTCGATTGATGTGGATGGTTCTACTGTGATCGCCAGAAACGATCTCCTCCCGCACCGACGCGATCGAGCGCTCGTGAAGGTGCGCAAGCGCCTTCCATCCGCGCCGGTGCCGACGCGTCGCGTCGTCGACGACCTCGTGTGCGTCGCGCCGAAGAAGACTCAGGTCGACCTTGGCGCCCTTCGGCGGGTACTCGTCGGCCAGCGCAACGAGTCGATCGCGTAGCCGAGAGGCACCGCAGAGGTCGCTACCCCGGGCGACAGGGATCAAGGAGTTCGTCACCGCAGCCCAGTCGGCCTCGTGGGGTGTCTCCAGCCGCGGCATGATCACAGTCAGCCGGGACAACAACTCCCACGTTCGATACTCAACTACCTTTTGGCTCGGACCAGCAAAGCCAAGGTCGATGAGCGCAAGCTTGACGAGCTTTTCGATCTGAACCAGACGTTCTCGGACAGCGCGCAGGAACTTGCCCTCCGCGCGCGCAAGGCCGAAATAGCCGGCCGCGTCCATCTGCACGGCGGCGAGATCGGCGAGTAGTGCGAGTTGTTCGGCATGATCTTGTGGGCCGGCGACAACGAGGGCGACACGGTGCTCCGGGCCATCGACGGGAGCGTTTATGACCTCCCGCACGAACGCGCTGAAGAGCTTCGCGGTCGACTCGTCGCTTGGTACGAGATCGGGCGCACGCCGCGCACCAATCGCGAGCACCAGGGACGGCTCCGACTCGTCCGCACGGGCTGCGCAAACGACCAGATCGTCGACCGAATGCTCCGGTGCCCCCTGAAAGGTAACACTCACAACAAACCGGCCGTCGCCCAATTCCACCGCTCCATCGCCAACGAGCAGGTGGGCGAGATACTGGACTGCGACCTTACGCTCGAAGGTGATGCCACCGCCGCCAGTCGAATATGGACTCATCCCACTCGACACGGCGGCGGTGCTCAGTTCGCCTCGCATTTCCTCCAACCACGAACGGAGGGCGGGGTTGTCGGTGTTGAGGCGCCACCGGTAGGCGCGCCCCTCACGGCTCGCTTCCGCGAACCCTGCCTCCCGGAGCTTCCCCAGTACCGACGTAGCTGTCGTCGGAGAAACTCCCAGTTCGGTCGCCACCATCCGACCGGACATAGACGTCGGGCCGCCTGCCAACACGCGTAGAGCCCTGTACGCCGCCCCTCCGAGCGTGGCATGGAGCATCTCGCCGGCTGAAGCCATAGCTAGTAACTCTACCGCCAATGCCCATAACAGCTGGACATGGATGCGCTCTCGGACCGAGAGCGACCCGGAGCGGGGGTACTGGAGCCGTGGCGGAGCCGCGACAGCTTCCGCTCCAGCGTTTCGCAGCCAGCATCCAGACTGGATCTGGACCACTACAGTGAGGCTCGGGCATCGACCGCCTCGACGGTGGCCGTGGCGACCGCCGCGTCATCTCTAGCTTCCCGCCTGCGCCTACAGTGCCCATCCAATGACGCCAGAGAGTCGTCGTGCTTTTCCGCTGGTAGGAGGCCTGCTTGTGCGATCGGCGATTGTGATTGTGGGGCCGGGGATGGTGGGGTGGTGGTTCGGGTTGTGCCCGGTTCTGTCCACTGGTCACTGTGACTATTGGTGTGACCTGGCATTTTGTCACATTTCTTGCCTGGTGCAAAGCTCGCACAATCCGAACCGCTGCCTGGTTCGCTCGGGCAGGTCCTGTGGGGCTCCAGGGTTCGGTCACCGGTGTTGAGCTGACCCTCTTCGCGATCCATGCTGCGCAGGTCCCGCTCGTATTAGCGCAGCCGTCCGTTCGCGCGCAGCGTTTGCACGGCTTTCAGGGTCACCAGGCCGCGCCATTCGTCTGCCTGTGCGGGCGACCAGGCGGCCCAGTCGAACGTCCAGCCCCCGTCGTCTTGTTGGCCCGCTTCCAGCTCGTCGAGGCAGATGCTGATCTGTTCGTCGGTGAACAGCGCCCGGCTTCTTGCGGCGGGGCGTGGGGAGAGCGTCAGAGCGGTGAGTGTCTCGTCTGCGGTGCCGCCCGGCACGGGCACCGATCCGTCTGGTCGTAGCAGGGCCCGCAGGGTTTCGAGGACCTGGGTTGCCCGGTCGGCGTCGGCGCTGTTGTCGAGGAAGTCGAGGGCGTATTTCAACCAGTAGGCGTTCAGGTCCTCGACGTGGCGCAGGCGCTGCCAGCACCACTCGTTGGCCAGGTCGAGCCAGTCGGTGCGGGCGCTAGCCGCGCCGAGCAGCGCGGCCAGCCCGAACGTGAGATGCGAGCCGCCGTCGGGCACCATCCATGCTGCGAGCGGGTACCCGGCGGCGGTCGGGAGCACGAACGGCACGCCGCCGTCCGGCTCGGCCACCCCGGCCACCCAGGTCGCCACGTCGGCGAGCGGGTGACCGAGCGCGTCGAGTTCGTCGAGGACTTCGAGCGCGTGCAGGGTCGAGGTCGTCTCGCTGTACGGGCCACGGACATCGGGCTCCAGTGCGTGCCCGTACCCGCCGTCGGAGTTGCGGTACGCCGCCAGGGCCGTCAGCACCGGGGCGCGGGGAGCGTCGTGCAGCACGACCGCCATCCGGTGGCGGTCCAACAATCGGGCCGAAGAGTGGATGAACTGCTCAGCGGCAGGAACGTCGACAGGCATGGCGTCCATGCTGGAGATCGGCCGGTGGCGGGTCTTCCATGAATCGGACGAGATACCGCGACGGGCTCAGCCCGGTCAACGCCCGCACCTCATCGGACATGTGCGCCTGGCTGGCATACCCGGCCTCAAGCGCCCGCTCGACCAACGTCGATCCGGGCCCGCGGGTCAGGCGACACAGCCGAAGAACCCGAGCCAACACCTTGGGTGCATAGCCCACCGCGGCCAGGGTGCGACGGTGGAGCTGTCGTTCGCTGATCCCGAGTCCGGCGGCAACTGTCGCGATCCGTGCGTCCGGGCGTCCCAGCCAACACGCCGCCGCTGTCACCACGGGATCAGGCGTGACCTGTCGCCAGCGTACGACGTGAGCCAGCAGCCGCAACCGGTCGGTTGTGGACGCCGCAGCGAGCCGTTCCGCCAGCCGCGCAGCCTCCTGGCCGAACACGTCCTCGGCGTTCACCTGGCAGTTGCGTACCTCCGACGCAGGCCGGCCGAGAAAGCCGCCCGCCGCGCCTGGCCGCAACCGCAGTCCGCTGGACCGCGACCCGGCTGGCAGCCACACGGTACGCGGCCCGGTATCGGGACCGGCGATCACCAGTTCACGCTCGGCGAGCCAGATCAGATCAACACACCCGTCCGGCACGATCAACTGCTGCCCGCCAGCGCTCATCCGCTCCCACAGGCACGCAACCACGCCCTGTAGGTCAACCGGCGGCGAATACTCGCGATACTCCACAGCCATCACAGCCAGGTTAAGGCAATCCAGCGACGCTCAGCCTGGATGCACCGCCCGACATGGGACCAGTCCGTAACACCACGAAGCCCTGAACCCAAGACCGTAGGTGTAGAGGGTGTGACTGCCGGCTTCTACGACCAGCCGGTCCGAACTCGCAGCCAGTCGAGTGCGGCTTGCCCTTGTGCGGCTTGGAACGGCCGCAGGGTCGGAAGTCCGGGCGGGGCGGGCTGGCGCGACTTCTGGATGAAGAACCCGGCCACGGCGGCGATGGTCGCGGTCACCGCGTCCGCGTCCGCGCCGCGTGCCACCGGATGGGCATCGAAGATGTCCTCGGGAGCGGGACCGCCCTGCATCCGCACGCTCGGCAGCATCGCGAGCAGGTCAAACCACGGCGCCGCGACACACGCCCACGGCCAGTCGACCACCACGACCCGGTCCGGGGTGAGCAGGAGGTTGTCGGCACGCAGGTCGGCGTGGACGAGACCGTCTCCGGTGGCCGCCTCCGCCCACCCGGTCTCGAGATCCGCGAGGGCGTCCAGATGCCGGCGAGCCCAGGGGTCGAGAGTGTCCAGATTCTCCTGCCCGGCGAGGCTGTTCGGTGCCCGCCCGGCCGGCGGCGAGGCGGCGGCGAGCCGACGCCATCCGTGGAAGTCCTCGCCGAACCGCTCGACGACCGTGGGGGCGTCGAGCGGCGACGGTGTCAGTGCCGCGGCGAGATCGGCGAGGGCGTCTAGGACCCGGTCGAGCTGGTCTTTCCGCCAGGGCAGGTCGGGTGGCGCTCCATCGACGTCCTCGAACACCAGGACCACCCAGCCGCGGGCCTCGAACGTCGCGATCAGGCGCGGCGCGGGCGCGGTCAGCGGTAGTCGCGCCGCGATCCTCCCCTCGACTCGGTGGAGGACGGGGGAGTCGGGGTTGGGCTGCGGCCCCACCGCCTTGGCGAAGACCCGTCTGCCGTCGGCGAGCCGTAACCTGGCGGCGACGCCGGGAGAGAAACCGCCGGTCTGGTTGGTGGCCTCGGCGACCGGTGTGCCCAGGTGGGACTCGACCATGCGACACAGATCCGTCGGTATTCCCGACCATGGCAGCCGCATGCCGATCGCGGGTGGCGCGCCCCGGTCTTCCGGCTCGCCTCCATCGTTGGTCTGCACCGGGGCATGATCGCGCCGTGGGCACGTGAGCGCAACCGAGTTTGCCGGGCATCGGTCACTTCGGGGATCGGCCCGTCACCATCTCGCCAGCCGCATGTGGTGCTTCTGCCTTTCAGTTACCAGCCAACGATCCTGCGGGAGTACAGGTCGAGGACGACCGCGAGGTACAGCCAGTCCTGCCCGGTCGGGATGTAGGTGACGTCCGGTTTCCCGGCGGTTTCCCCGGTCGACCAGCGCATGACGTGGTTTACCGGGTGCTAACGCGACAACAGCCTGTTGCAGCCCGGCATGCTCGCGACTCCGCGCTCATGACCCTCGCCGTGCGGGACCACGCTGAGCCCTGAGGACGGCGTGCGTTGCCCAGGGGATCGCAGCTTTTTACCTCGCGCGCCGTCTTGCGAGGAGGTTGTCCGTCCGTGTCTGGATGTCGAGGGAAGGTGGAATGGCCATTCCTTCCATTTCTAACCTATAGCACGCCGGGGGGCTTGCGGCAAGACCCAGTTCATGCCGCAGAATCCGTGACCGAGGCCGGAACCCAGAGAATTAGGAGCCGCGGAATGCGCGTGTTGTCGTCGATGGCCGGGTCGCACGGGAAGGCGACGAAATGCTGCGCGAGGAGCAGTCGATGATGGATCCCGACGTGATCATTGTGGGCGCTGGTCCGACCGGCCTGATGCTGGCCAGCGAGCTGCGCCTGGCCGGAGTCCGGCCGCTGGTACTGGAGCGGCAGCCGCTGTTGTGGGAGACGCCGAAGGCGAACGGTTTCAGCGGTCAGATCGTGGAGCTGCTGCGCTACCGGGGCCTGCTGGAACGGGTCGAAGCGGCCAGTGTCGGTCCGATCCACACGGCCCCTCGGGTCCAGTTCGGCGGCGTGCACCTGGACCTCTCACCTCTGGCGGTTTCCCCGATCTGGGGCGTGCATCTCCCTCAGCCGCGACTCGAACGCCTGCTCGACGAGCACGCCCGCGAACTCGGCGCTGTCATCCGCCGCGGACACGAGGTGCTGGGCATCGGTCAGGATGACGCTGCGGTGACCGCGGACGTGCGCGGTCCGCAGGGGCTGTATCGGGCGAGAGCCCACTACCTGGTGGGCTGCGACGGCCCGCGCAGCCGCGTCCGTGACCTCGCCGGCATCGACTTCGCCGGCACGACCTATCCAGAAGCCAATCGGCTGGGCCAGGTCACCCTGCCCGATTCCGTGACGCGTCTCGACAATGGCGACCTCGACCTCCCCGGGCTCGGCAGGGTCCGCGCAGGTTCCTTCACCCGGACCGGCCGCGGCGTGTTCGGGTTCGGGTGGCTCACCCCGGAGGTCCTGCTCGTCCAGACGACCGAGGACGAGCCCGCCGACGTCGACGAGGACGAGGACGAGCCGATGACTCTGACCGAGTTCCAGGACAGCATCCGCCGGGTACTCGGCGCGGACCTTCCCGTCGAAGAAGTGATCCGGTTGTCACGCTACGGCTTCCAGGCCCGGCAGGCCGAAAGGTACCGCGACGGACGTTTCCTGCTGGCCGGCGACGCGGCTCACCAGTTTCCCGCCACGGGCATCGGCATCAACGTCGGCATGCTCGATGCCGTCAACCTCGCCTGGAAACTGGCCGCCGACATCCACGGCTGGGCGCCGACCGGCCTGCTGGACACCTACCACGACGAGCGCCATTTCGCCGGCGCCCGCGCCATGCTCCAGACCCAGGCACAAGTGGCACTGCGTCGCGGCCAGGACCCGGCCGCCGACGCGCTCCGGGAGCTCTTCCTGGAACTGTGCGCCGACGAGCAGCCCTTGCATCGCATCGGAACCATGATCGCCGGCGCGGACGTCCGCTACCCGCCGCACAACCCCAACCAGCACGCCCTGACCGGCGCCTTCGCGCCCAACCTCACCCTCCACACCGGCCAGGGTGCGACCAGCGTCGCGGAACTTGGGCGCACCGCACGGCCCATCCTCCTCGACCTCGCAGACCGTCCCGAGCTCCGTGCAGCCGCCCAGGACTGGCAGCACCGCATCGATATCCACTCCGCCAAAACCGATCAGCGGCCAGCCGACGCCCTTCTCATACGTCCGGACGCCTACATCGCCTGGGCCGCCGCCCTCGACGAGACCGTCGACACCGCTGGGCTCACGCTGCGAGCAGCACTCTCCCGCTGGTTCGGCACCCCTGAGATGACAGCTCCCGCCGTTCGGCTCTCCTGATCAGTCCACCGGACATCGCCAGGAACCCTTAACCTGTTGCGGACATCTCGACCCGTAGCGCGGCTCGACCTCTGCGGGGGCCACACCACCACCGTGGGGCATGCTGGCCCGGTCCCGCGATGGCGGCACTGCGGCTACGGTTGCCAGCCACGATGGCCAGAAGTCCCGTGCAAGACCGCCGGCCGGTCGGAGTTCAGGCTGAGCTTCACCCCGGCTGGCGTGCGCCCTGTCCGTCCCGGGACGCCGGCTGTCCGGTTGCGGCGCCGGATTCACCGACGAGCCTGGCCTACGCTGTTCGGGCACCGGGATCGCTTGGGAGGCCGAGAACATGTCCGCGAGCATCAGGGCCAACACTGCGACCGAGCCGTTCGCCGGAGTGACCGGGCTCCATCACATCCAGTTGGCCGTCCCCGCTGGGTGCGAGGATGCGTGCCGAGCGTTCTGGGTCGACGTTGTCGGGCTGACCGAGGTGTCGAAGCCCGCCCCGATGGCCGCCCGGGGCGGGGCCTGGTTCCGTGGGCCGGGGTTCGAGTTGCACGTCGGCGTCACGGCGGACTTCACGCCCGCGTCGAAGGCGCATCCGGCGATCCTGGTGAACGACATCGACGCGCTGGCCGTGCGCCTCGCCGATGCCAGCATCGCGCCGGTCTGGGCGCACGACTTTCCCGGCCACCGGCACTTCTACGTCGCCGACCCGGTCGGCAACCGGATCGAGTTCCTGATGCCAGATGCAGTCGCCTGCTCGGCTGAGCGGGTCTCCGGTCGCATTGCGGAGATCCCACAGCTCATGTTCCAGATGCATGAACGGCGTCGCCGTCGCGTGTCGCGCTGGCAGCCCGAACTGTTGTGACCAGCTGGCCGGTGGGCTGCTCGGCGTCGGCGTAGATCGCCTGCCCGCAGCACACACCGCAGCCGGCGTCCCTGGGCTGCGCGGCGGCGTTGCCAATCAAGCAACTTGACGTCGTCCAGGGCCATCTAGCCCAGGCCACGCTGGCCGACAGCAGCGGAGCCACACCGGACCGTCGGGCCGTGTGCCGGAACCGAGAACGTCACCCCAGGCGTACGGGTCATCGGGCAGTCGTAGGCGATGCGTCGGTGGTGGTACGACGGCGTTGTCGTGCGTTTCCGCTGGTAGGCGGCCTGTTTGTGTGATCGGGGATGGAGATTGTGGGGCCGGGGATGGTGGGGTGGTGGTTCGGGTTGTGCCCGGTT
>NZ_CAAAFT010000311.1:0-2947 GCF_900634765.1 Candidatus Protofrankia californiensis
CTTCCCGGCCGCCACCTTCTCCACCAGGACGGCCGGGGGCGCAAATCGCTCGCCGTACACCGAGCAGAGCTGCCGGGCAATGTCGAGCCGTACGTCGAGGCCGACGACGTCGCTGAGGCGGAGCGGCCCCATCGGGTGGCGGTACGCCACGACCATCGCCATGTCGATGTCCGCCGCGGACGCCACCCCGTCCTCGAGCATCCGCATGGCCTCCAGGCTCGCGACCAGGTCGAGCCGGCTGGTCGCAAAGCCCGGTACGTCGCGGACGACGATGGCCTGCTTCCCCAGGCGCGTCACCAGCGTCCCTGCGTGCCGCAGCGTGTCTTCCGACGTCCGCGAACCTCTGACGATCTCCACCATCCGCAGCGACCACACCGGGTTGAAGAAGTGCATGCCCAGGAACGTGACCGGGTCCGGCAGCCGAGCGGCGAGCGCGTCGATGGACAGCGAGCTGGTGTTCGACGCGAGCACGGCGGGCCCGCGCTCAGCCGCCGCCGCGAGCACCTCGTGCTTCAGCTCAAGGCGCTCGGGGACGGACTCGACGACGAGATCGAGCGCACGAGGCAGGTCCCGGACCCGGTCCACCGCAGTGACCCGACCAGGGATCGCCGCGGCCTGCTCGGCCGTCAGCTTGCCCCGCGCGAGTCCCTGCCGGGACTGCGCCCGCACGGTCTCGACGCAGCCACGGGCCCGGCCGGGGTCCGGCTCGACGACGAAGACCTCGCAGTCGGCCGCGGCGAAGACGTACGCGATGCCGACGCCCATGGTCCCGGCTCCGATGACACCGACTGCCGTCACGTGTTCCTCCCGTCGATCGACGTGGCAATGCGTGCGGCGCAGGTGCGTCGTGGGTCGTGATTCGTGAGAGGCCCGGCACCGGTGCCGCGTGGCGGACGCTACGACGCCTGTCGACGTTCGTCAACTTAAGCGTTGACTTGATGTCGCGCCCTTGAGACCCTGACCCGTGGCCGACCAGAACGCCCCCGGGCTACGCGCCGACCGCCGGGTTCAAGGCATGCGCTCGTAGGCAGGCAGGGTGAGGAACTCGGCGAAGTCGTCGGCCAGCGCCACCTCGGTGAACAGCAGACGCGCCTGCTCGAAACCGGCGGCGTCGAACCCGTCGCCGAGCCGCTGGGCGATCGTGGCCAGTTCCTCGACGACGATCCGTTCGACCAGGTCACGGGTGACGGGCAGGCCGCCGTCGAGAACGACCCCGTGGTGCAGCCACTGCCAGATCTGGGAGCGTGCGATCTCAGCGGTGGCCGCGTCCTCCATCAGGTTGAAGATCGCGACCGCGCCGCTGCCCCGCAGCCATGCCTGCAGGTACTGCAGGGCCACGCTGACGTTGTTGCGCAGCCCCGCCTCGGTCTGACTGCCGCCGGCCGAGGCGACGTCGAGGAGTGCGGCCGCGTCCACCGTCACGTCGTCACGGGTCCGGTCGAGCTGGTGCGGACGATCGGCGAGCACCCCGTCGAACACCTCCCGGCACAGCGGCACCAGGTCCGGATGGGCGACCCAGGAACCGTCGAAGCCGGCCTCGGCCTCGCGGGTTTTGTCCTCGCGCACCTTCGCCACGGCCGTCTCGTTCACGGCCGCGTCGCGGCGGCTCGGGATGAAGGCGGCCATCCCACCGATGGCGTGTGCGCCCCGCCGGTGGCAGGTGCGTACGAGCAGGTCGGCGTAGGCGCGCATGAACGGTGCTGTCATCGTCACCGAGTCGCGGTCGGGCAGGACGAACCGTCCGCCCCGGTCACGCAGCTTCTTGATGACGCTGAACAGGTAGTCCCACCGGCCCGCGTTCAGCCCGGCGGAGTGCTCGCGCAGCTCGTAGAGGATCTCCTCCATCTCGAAGGCCGCCGGGAGGGTCTCGATGAGCACGGTGGCGCGGATCGTGCCACGGGGAAAGCCCAGGGCGTCCTCGGTATGGCTGAAGACCTCGTTCCACAGCCTCGCCTCCCGGTGACTTTCCGTCTTCGGCAGGTAGAAGTACGGTCCGGAGCCCGCGTCGAGCTGACGCCGGCCGCAGTGGAATGCGTAGAGAGCGAAGTCGAACAGACCGCCGCTGACGGGCTCGCCGTCGACGAGCAGGTGCTTCTCGTCGAGATGCCAACCGCGGGGACGCACCACGATCGTGGTGGTCGTGTCGCCGAGGACGTACCGCCTGCCCTCCGGGCTGGTGAAGTCGATGGTGCGGTCCAGGGCGTCACGCAGGTTGAGCTGGCCGGAGACCATGTTCTCCCACAGCGGGGTGTTGGCGTCCTCGAAGTCCGCCAGCCAGACCTTCGCCCCCGAGTTCAGTGCGTTGATCGTCATCTTGCGGTCGGTGGGCCCGGTGATCTCGACTCGGCGGTCGACCAGGCCGGGCGCGGGTGGGGCGACCTGCCAGTCACCCTCCCGGACGTCCTTCGTCTCGGGCAGGAAGTCCAGGTCCGCGCCCGCGGACAGCTGGGCCTGCCGCTGCGCGCGGGCGGCGAGCAGGGCACCGCGGGTGGCGCCGAACCGACGGTGCAGGTCGGCGAGCAGATCCAGCGCGGACCGGGTCAGGATCTCCTCGCTCCGGTCCACCCGCGGTCCGATGATCTCGACCCCGGCGGGGATGTCCAACTCGCTCATACACCACACACCCAAATTCCGTATCGTGGAAGTTAAAATTCGTATTATGGAATAACGTACGATAGTCGTCGGTGCAGCACAACCACCGCCGCCGACCTGCGCCCGCGCGGAGGATCACGGAGTTCCCCTGTGGCTGGGGAGCCTGACGCCCCTGCCCTGGAAACAGATCCCGCTCGCCGGCCGGACCCGTGACCGTGGCCACGGCCGCAACAAGATCTGCTCCCTGAAGGTCACCGAGGTCCGCGCCGGGATCGGCTTCCCGCACGCCGTCCAGGCCATCCAGATCGTCCGCCGTCGACGGCCCCTAATGGGACGTACCGGGTCGGCGTAAGGC
>NZ_CAAAFT010000311.1:3611-4791 GCF_900634765.1 Candidatus Protofrankia californiensis
CCGTCGACGGCCCCTAATGGGACGTACCGGGTCGGCGTAAGGCAGGCTCGGTGCCGGTAGCCGCTGGTAGGTGAGCACTCTCGGCCCCTGGACCGAAGGTCGAGTCCTAAGGTCAGACCGTGCCCCTGCCGGTGGTCGGGAGAGCTGACTGCTGATGGGGTGTCGTGCCCGTGATCATGCGTGAGCACTTGACCATTAGGGCGTGGTGGATCTCCCGTGGGCTGCCGGATCTGTTGGCGGAGCGGAGGAGGCCTGGGTGCTGTTCGTCGGGGACGACTGGGCGGAAGATCATCATGATGTGGAGGTGCAGGACGAGACCGGCCGGCGCCTCGCGAAGGGCCGGTTGCCGGAGGGGCTGGCCGGGATCACCCGGCTGCACGAGCTGATCGGGGCGCACCTGCCCGAGGACGCCGAGGCGGCCGAGGTGGTGGTCGGGATCGAGACCGACCGGGGCCCGTGGGTGTCGGCGCTGGTCGCGGCGGGCTATCAGGTGATCGCGGTTAACCCGGTGCAGGCGGCCCGCTACCGGGAGCGGTACTCGACGTCGGGGGCGAAGAGCGACGCCGGCGACGCGCATGCGCTGGCGGACATGGTCCGCACCGACCGTCATCAGTTGCGGCCGGTGGCGGGTGACAGCGAGCTGGCCGAGGCGGTGAAGGTCACCGCGCGGGCGCATCAGACGCTGGTCTGGGACCGCACCCGGCAGGTCCAGCGGCTACGCACTGCGCTGGTCGAGTCTTTCCCGGCCGCGGTGGCCGTCTTCGACGACCTGGACGCCGTCGACACGTTGGAGCTGCTCGGCAAGGCGCCGACCCCGGAGCTGGCCCGGCGCCTCACCGTCGCGCAGATCTCCGCCGCCCTGAAACGGGCCCGCCGCCGCGACATCGCCGAGAAGTCGCGGAAGATCCGCGCCGCGTTCCAGGCCGGCCAGCTGCCGGTCCGCCCGGCCACGGCCGCCGCCTACGGCGCGGTCGTGCGCGCCCAGACCGCGCTGATCGGCACCCTCAACGCCGAGATCGCCCGCCTCGGCGAGCAGGTCGATGCCCATTTTGGCCAGCACCCGGACGCTGAGATCCTGCGCTCCCAGCCCGGGCTGGGACCGGTCCTCGCGGCCCGGGTGCTCGCCGAGTTCGGCGACGACCCACGTCGCTACACCGACGCCAAGGCCCGCAAGAACTAC
>NZ_CAAAFT010000312.1:0-14089 GCF_900634765.1 Candidatus Protofrankia californiensis
GGAGGGAGGCCGCATCGATGCGGCCCCACCCGCTCTCCCCCCTGGCGCGGCCCCGCCCGGAGACATGAGGACGCAATGGAGCTCGAGACCCTGATCTACAAGAAGGAAGAGCGGATCGCCACGGTCACGCTCAACCGCCCGCACAAGGGCAACGCCCTCTCGCGTCAGCTGCGTGACGAGCTGGACCTCGTCATGGACGACCTGGACCTGGACGACGAGACACGCGTCCTCGTCATCAAAGCGAACGGCGACCATTTCAGCACCGGGTACGACCTGAACGAGTTCTCCTATCTGTGGGACGCGGACAGCGCCGTCAACGACGTGCAGCGCCGGCCGCACCGCCGCTCGCCCGTCTGGTCGCGCCGGGAGTTCCACCTCTCCCGCGAGCGCTGGATGCGGCTGTTCCGGCTGCGCCAGGCCACGATCGCGGTCGTGCACGGCCACTGCATCGCCGGCGGCCTGGACCTCATGGGCGTGTGCGACATCGCGTTCGTCGCCGAGGATGCGCTGCTCGGCCAGCCCGAGGCGCGCGCGATGGGCGAGATCCACGTGTTCGGCCTGTGGCCGATCCATCTCGGCATGCGCAAGACCAAGGAATGGCTGTTCACCGGCGACAACATGACCGGTATCGAGGCCGCCGAGTTCGGCCTGGCCAACCGGGCCGTCCCACGCGAGGAGCTCGAGGCGGTCGCCCGCGCCTACGCCGAGCGCGTCTCGCATGTCCCGCTGGACGCCATCTACTCCCACAAGGAGGTCACGAACCGCTGGTTCGAGGCGCAGGGCATGCACACCGGCATGGCGGCGGCCAATGACCTCGACGCCATGGGCATCGCCGGGCCGGCCCTGGACGAGTTCACCGCCATCTGGCGAGAGGGCGGCGTCCGCCCGGCCGTGCGCTTCCGCGACCGCCAGTTCAAGGAGCACCGCTCCTACTGGGACGCCTACCTGGCCGCCCGCACCGCCGACGCGAAGAACGAGGACGAGTAACGATGACCGGCGACGAGCGCACCCTGGCGGTGGCCCCGGATGCGCGCACCGCGCTCGCCCCGCTGGCCACCCGCCGGGCGGCGCTCGAGGCGATGTTTCCGGGGTTTCCGGGGTTTCCGGGCTGGGTCCCGCGCACCTTGGACCAGCTGCTGGACGTCGTCGCGGAGGCCCACCCCGACCGCCCGTACGTCATCACGGACGACCGCACCTGGACCTACCGGGAGCTGCAGGAGTGGTCGTTGCGGATCGCCGCCGGGCTGCAGGCCGCCGGGGTGCGGCCGGGCGAGCACGTCGCCTTCGTGCTGGGCAACTTTCCGGAGTTCGTGGCGCTGAAGTTCGCCATCGCCCGGGTCGGCGCCGTCGCCGTGCCGATCAACTTCCTCAACCGGCGCGACGAGCTCGGCTGCATCCTGCGCCAGTCGGACTCGGTCCTGCTCGTCACCATGGACACCTTCCGCGACCTGGACTACCTGCGGATGCTCGACGAGCTGGCGCCCGGGTGGGCGACGGGCGGCGGCGGGGCCGCGCTGCCGGAGCTGCGCCGGGTCGTCGTGTTCCCGACCGCCCCGGGCGGCGGGCGCGCGGGGGCCACGACCTTCGCGGAGCTGGCGGAGCCGGCCGCGGAGCTCGCGCCGATCTCCGCGCCCGACGCGGAGTCCGACGCCGACATCATCTACACGTCCGGCACCACCGGCACGCCCAAAGGCGTGCTGCTCACGCACGACATGCTGCTGCGCACGGCGTACGGCAGCGCGTACGGGCGGGGCTTCCAGGACGGCCGCCGGATCGTGTTCTCGCTGCCGATGTACCACGTCTACGGCTACGTCGAGGGCATGCTCTCGGTGCTCATGGCCGGCGGCGCGATCATCCCGCGGCTGGCCTTCACCGCGGCCGACACGCTGGCGGCGATCGAGCGGCACCGGGCCGACGACGCGCTGCTGATCCCGCTCATGACGATGGACGTCATCGAGGAGCAGCGGCGCGCGGTCCGCGACCTGTCGAGCCTCACGTCGGTTCTCTCCTCCGGTGGCCATGCACCGCCGTGGATCTGGGACGCCATCACCGAGGTGCTCGCACCCGAGGAGATCACTACCGGATACGGCATGAGCGAGACCACGGCGTCGACCACGGTCACCAGCCCGGACGACCCGCGGGAGCGCCTGCTCACCACCAACGGCCGCCTGCGCGACGTCGGTCAGGTCGGCGACCCGGCCCTGGAGGGCCGGCTCGCGCTCTACCGCGTGCTCGACGACGACGGTCGCGACGTGCCGCTCGGCGAGGTGGGCGAGCTGGTGTGCATGGGGCCGTCGGTGACGGCGGGCTACTACAAGAAGCCCGACGAGACGGCGGCCGCGTTCACGCCTGACGGCTGGCTGCGCAGCGGCGACCTCGGCCGCATGGATGCTCAGGGTTACATCACCCTCGTCGGCCGCAAGAAGGAGTGCTACCGCTGCGGCGGCGAGCAGGTGATGCCCAAGGAGATCGAGGACGTCCTGCTCACGCACACCGCCGTCGGCCAGGCGCACGTCGCGCCGCTGCCCGACGAGCGGATGGGCGAGGTGGGCGTCGCGTTCATCGTGCCCAAGCCGGGCGCGGTCGTGGACACCAGCGAGCTCACCGACTACTGCGCCGAGCGGCTCGCGCGCTTCAAGGTCCCCCGGCACGTGCTCGCCCTCGCCGCGGACGAGGTGCCCCTGACCCCCAGCGGGCGGCCGCGAAAGTTCCTGCTCACCGAGCGCGCGCAACGCGAGCTCGCCGACTCCGAAGGACAACCCCTTTGAGCCTGTTCGACCTCACCGGTAAGACCGCCCTGGTCACCGGCGGCACGATCGGCATCGGGCTGATGATGGCGCGCGGCCTCGTGCATGCGGGCGCCACGGTGTACCTGAGCTCGCGCAAGCAGGCCGGCGGTGAGGCCGCGGTCAACGAGCTGTCCGCCTTCGGCAAGGTGGAGTTCCTCCAGACCGACCTCGGCCAGGAGGCCGAGTGCGCCCGCCTGGCCGAGGAGTTCCGCAGCCGCGAGCCCCGGCTGCACATCCTGGTGAACAACGCCGGCGCGACGTGGGGCGCTCCCCTCGAGGACTTCCCGGCCTCCGCCTGGGACAAGGTGCTGGACCTCAACCTCAAGGCGCCGTTCTTCCTCACCCGCGCGCTGCTGCCGCAGCTGGAGGCGGCGGCGACGGCCGACGACCCGGCCCGCGTCATCAACGTCGGCAGCATCGACGGCCTGCGGGTCCCGGCGACGCCGACCTACTCCTACTCGGCGAGCAAGGCGGCGCTGCATCAGCTGACCCGCGTGCTGGCCCGCGAGCTGGGGCCCCGTCAGATCACGGTCAACGCCGTGGCACCCGGGCCGTTCCCCAGCAAGATGATGGCGAGAGTGCTCGACGAGCACGGTGACGAGATCGCCGCGACCTCGCCGCTCGGCCGGGTCGGCCGCGACGACGACATGGCCGGCGCAGCGGTGTATCTCGCCAGCCGCGCGGGCGCGTACGTGACCGGGGCTGTCCTGCCCGTCGACGGCGGCATCTGGGCCTCCGCATGACAGCGCCCGAGACCGTGGACGTCCTCGTCGTCGGGGCCGGCTTCGCGGGCATGCGCGCGCTGCACGCCCTGCGGGGGCAGGGGATGTCGGTCGTCGTGCTGGAGGCCGGCGACGACGTGGGCGGGGTCTGGTACTGGAACCGCTACCCCGGCGCGCGCTGCGACGTCGAGAGCTACGACTACTCCTACTCCTTCTCCGAGGAGCTGGAGCAGGAGTGGCGGTGGAACGAGCGGTTCGCCGCGCAGCCCGAGATCCTGCGCTACGCCCAGCACGTCGCCGACCACTTCGGCCTCCGGCGCGACATCGTCTTCGGACAGCAGATGACCTCCGCCACCTACGACGAGCAGGCCGCCCGTTGGACGGTCACCACGCACACGGGCCGCGTGTGGGACGCGCAGTTCCTGGTGATGGCGGTCGGCAACCTCTCGGCCACCAAGGCACCGGACATCGCCGGACTCGACATCTTCGCCGGGCGCGTGTTCCACACCGCGCGCTGGCCGCACGAGCCGGTCGACCTGACGGGCCTGCGGGTCGGCGTCATCGGGACCGGGTCCTCCGGGGCCCAGCTCATCCCGATCGTGGCCCAACAGACGGCGCATCTGACGGTCTTTCAGCGCTCGGCCAACTTCAGCATCCCGGCGTGCAACGGGCCCGTCTCCGACGAGCGCGATGCCGAGGTCAAGGCGGCCTACGCGGAGCGCCGCGCGATCGCGCAGAACTCGCCGAGCGGGCTGGGCTTCATGCCCGACCGGGCGTCCGCGGCCGCAGCCGACCCGGAGGAGCGGCGCGCCCGCTTCGAGCAGGCCTGGGCCGGCGCCGGATTCGGCTTCCTCTTCACGTACCACGACCTGCTGCTCGACGAGGCCTCCAACGCCACGGCCGCCGAGTTCTGCCGCGAGAAGATCGCGGCGATCGTGAAGGACCCACGCACCCGCGAGTTGCTCACCCCGCACGGGTTCCCGTTCGGCGGGAAGCGGCCGTCAGTCGACAGCGGCTACTTCGAGACGTTCAACCGCGACAACGTCATGCTCGTGGACCTGCGGGCCACGCCGATCCGCGACGTGACGCCCACCAGCCTGCGGACGACGGACGCGGAGTACCCGCTCGACGTGCTGATCCTCGCGACGGGGTTCGACGCGTTCACCGGTGCGCTGCTGCGCCCGGACATCACCGGCCGCGGCGGCCACTCGCTGCGGGAGGCGTGGTCCACCGGCCCGCGCACCTACCTGGGCCTGGGGGTGGCCGGCTTCCCCAACCTGTTCGTCATCGCCGGGCCGGGCAGCCCGTCCCTGCTCAGCAACGTCCTGCTCTCGATCGAGCACCACGTGGACTGGCTGGCCGTGCTGCTGCGCACCGCGGTCGCCGACGGCATCGTCGAAATCGAGGCGACGGAGGAGGCCCAGGACCGATGGGTGGAGCATGTCAACCGGCGGGCGCAGGAGACGCTCTACCCCCGGGCGCCGTCGTATTACATGGGCGACGACCTGCCCGGCAAGCCGCGGGTGTTCATGCCCTACTCCGGTGGCGTGCGCGACTACCGGCGCATCCTTGAGCAGGTCGAGCGGGACGGCTACGAGGGGTTTGCGCTCCGGCGCAGCCTGCTCGGCGAGACCGTGCCCGTGCGCTGAGGACGCGCCGTGGACCTCGACCTCGAGCCCAGGCCCAGCCGAGCAGCCCCGGGCGGTCCCGCCGTCAACAGCTCCGGCTCGTCGATCAACCGCCGACGCAGCTCAGGCTCGCGCTCCAGTCGGACCAGCGCGTTGCCGGTCAGGCCGCTGGTGGTGTCCACCCCGCCGGGCCGCCTCCCCCGTCGTCACGAGAAGATCGCTCCTGGGTTGAGGATGCCCATCGGGTCGAGCGCCTGTTTGATCCGCAGCGACAGGCCGAGCACATCCGGGCCGACCTGATCGACCAGCCACGCCTTCTTGAGCCGGCCGACGCCGTGCTCGCCCGTGATGGTGCCGTCGAGGCGGATGGCCAGGTCCATGACCTCACCGAAGGCCAGCTCCGCACGTCGGGCCATGTCCTCGTCTGCCGGGTCGACGACGATCAGCGGATGGGTGTTCCCGTCGCCGGCGTGGGCGATCAGCGCGATCGTGACCTCCCGGGCCGCGGCGATCGCCTCGATGCCCGCGACCAGGTCGGGCAATCTGGGGAGCGGGACACCGACATCCTCGAGCAGCACCCTGCCTCGGCGTTCGACCGCCGGGATGGCACTGCGGCGCGCGACCACGAACGCCTCGCCGGCCGTCGCGTCGTCGGTCGCGAGGACCTCGGTGGCACCGTTCGCCTCGCACGCCGCGGCCATGGTCTTCATCTCGAGCTCGGCGGCGAGGTACTGGCTGTCCGAGCGGGCCACGAGCAGCGCGGCCGCGTCGCGGTCGAGCCCCATCCGCAGCATGTCCTCGACGGCGTTGATGGACGTGCGGTCCATGAACTCGAGCATCGCCGGACGCACGGCCGAGGTGATCGCCAGGATCGCCCTCGTCGCGTCCAGCGTGCTGGCGAAGGTGGCCACCAGCGTGCTGGTCGGCGGCTGGGCCGGCAGCAGTCGCAGCGTCGCCTCGGTGACGATCCCCAGAGTTCCCTCACTGCCGACGAACAGCTTGGTGAGCGACAGACCGGCAACGTCCTTCAGCCTCGGGCCACCGAGTCGCACGGCCGTGCCGTCGCTCAGCACCACCTCGAGGCCGAGCACGTAGTCGGTGGTGACGCCGTACTTCACGCAGCACAGGCCGCCGGCGTTCGTCGCGACGTTGCCGCCGATCGAACAAATCTCGAACGACGACGGGTCGGGCGGGTACCACAGGCCGTGCTCGGCAGCGGCAGCCTTCACCTCACTGTTGAGCAGCCCCGGCTGCACTACTGCCATGCGGGTGAGCGGGTCGATCCGCATCGTCCGCATCCGCTCGGTCGACAGCACTATCCCGCCGTCCACGGCGGTGGAACCGCCGGACAGCCCGGTGCCCGCCCCCCGGGGCACCACCGGCACCCGGTGACGCGCCGCCCAGCGCACGGCGGTCTGTACCTGTTCGGTGCTCTCGGCGCGCACCGCAGCCAGGGGCATGGCCGCCCGCGGGTCGGCGGCCCGATCGCGACGGTACTTCTCCAGCAGGTCAGGATCGGTGACAACCACACCATCGGGCAGTTCATCAACCAGTTCGGCGAGCGCCGCGTCCACGAAAGCATCACCGTCTCTCGGTGTCGCTTGGTATCGTTATTTCACGATGCGGAATTTTAATATTACATTGTGAAAGAAGGCTAGATCGGACGGCAGGCAGCGGTCAAGACAGTGCGGGAGGCTCGGAAAGTCATGACCTTCGATCAGCACCCCACGGCGACGGGAGCCGCGGGTGCTCCGGACACCTCCGGAGCCGCCGGGGTGCAGTCGGTGCAACGTGCCCTCACCGTGCTCGAGGTCGTCGAGGCGGCACACGGAGCGTGTTCGATCAGTGAGATGGCCACGGCGACCGGGCTTCCACTGCCGACCATCCACCGGCTCGTCCAGACCCTCGCCGCACGCGGCTACCTCCGGCGGCTGCCCGACCGTCGGTACTGCCTCGGCTCGAGACTCGTCCCCCTGGGCGCGGGCGCGAACGCGCTGCTCGGCGAGCGGGCCGGTCCGGTGCTGCGTGGGCTGGCCGACCAGCTCGGCGAATCGGTCAATCTCGCGGTGCTGGCAGGCAGCCTCGCGGAGTACGTGGCGCAGGCGCCCGGCTCGCACTCGATGCGGACGTTCACCGAGGTGGGACGGCGGGTCTCGCTGTACTGCACCGGCGTCGGCAAGGCGCTGCTGGCCATGCTCCCCCCCGACCGGACGAGGACGATCCTGGAGACCTCACCGCTGACCCCGCGCACGCCCGCGACGATCACGGACATCGACGAGCTGCTGAGTGAGCTGTCGCTGATCCGTTCGCGCGGCCACGCCCTCGACGAGGGGGAGATGGAGATCGGTGTCCGCTGCGTCGCGGTTCCGGTACCTGCGGTGCCGCTCATGGCCGGGTCGCCCATGGCAGTGTCGGTCTCGGGGCCAACTGTGCGCATGACCGACGAACTCGTCGAACGTACGCTGCCCGCGCTCGCGCGCACCGCCTCCGAGCTCGCCGACGTCCTCGTCTGACGCTCCCGCGACCTCATCGGGGCCGGTGGACGTCAGCCGCCCGTGCTGTCGGCGCCGCGCATCAGGTCCCGCAGGAAAGACGGCGGGACAACCGGTGAGGACGGACCATGCCTGTGGGGCTCCAAAATCCAGATTTCGGCTCTGAACTGGCCTTTTGCACTTGATGCGCTCGTCTGCGGGAGTCGTCAGGCGGCGTTGCAGTATTTATTGATCATCTCGCCGAGTATGCGTGTGCGGCGGATGGTGGGACGGGCAGGCCAACGCCGCTCTCCACCGGATCGTCATCACCCGACTGCGGTGCGATGCCCGTACGCGGGCCTGTCAGCAGCGACGGATCGCGGAAGGCAAGACCCCGCGAGAGATCGTCCGCTGCTTGAAGCGGTATGTTGTCGGGAGATCTACCGCGCGTTCCCGCGGGCAGCTTTACCGATCACTTCAGCGGCTTGACAACGCAGGGGCGTCTGACCCCTCAGGAGTGCCCGTCGGCGCGGATCTCCCGCCAGTGGGCGAGGCTGTCGCGGGTCCGTGCGGTCGCCCGATGGTCGGGGCCGAGAACCCGCGACTGCTCATTGAGGATTCCTTCGAGCGCTGCTACCACCTCGGCCGGATCCCCGAGCTTCCCGCGCACACACGCGAGTCTGTACCGCGTGTCCAGTGTTTCCGGATGGTCGTCGCCGAACATCCAACGTCGGGCGGCGAGGACGAGCTCCAGTTGTGCGGCCGCCTCCGCCGGGTTATCCAGCTCGACGTGTAGCTCCGCGAGGGCGTTGCGGGTTGCCTGCGTGTCCCGGTGGTCGGGGCCGAACATGCGCAGCCGGTCAACGAGTAGTTTTTCCAGCGCGGCCGCCGCTCCGGCAGGGTCCCCTGCCTTGCCCTGCCAGTAGGCGAGGTTGTTGCGCAGGACGGACATGTCACGATGTTCGGCGCCCAGCACGCTGATCGTATCGGCGAGCGCCTCCCGCATCGCCGCCACTGCTCCGACCGGATCTCCAGCCTCCCCGATCCACCACGCGATGTTTCCGCGGACGGCCAGGGTGTCGCGGTGTTCGGGCCCGCGGACACGCACGACGTTCGGGAGTAGCTCGCTTAGCAGCGCGACCGCTCCCGCCGCGTCCCCAGCCTTTCCCCGCCAATACGCCAGCTGGTCGGCGGTGGTCAACGCCGTCGGATGGTCGGGTCCGAGCACCCGCTCGCGGTCCGCGAGCACCGCCGTCAGATCCGCCGCCGCCTCCGCCGGGTCACCTGCCTGCCCCCGCTGGTATCCCAGGTTCTGGCGAGCGTCCAACGTGTTCGGATCATCAGTGCCCAGGACAGACACCGCGTCGGCGACGAGCGCCTCGAGCGAGGCGACCGCGTCCTCCACCTGCCCGTCGTCTCCCAGCCACATGGCCAACTGATTCCGGAAGGCGAGGGTGTCTCGATGGCCGGCGCCCAGGTGACGTAGCGCCTCATCGCTGATCTCGCGCGAGAAGCTGATCGCGTCGGAGAGCAGAGCCGCGTCCCCGAAGCTGCGGGCGACACGCGGCAGCACGGGATGGGCGCCGCCGGCCGTCGCCCACAGGGCCTCGGGGACAACCCGATGCAGGGTGGTGGCGTTGGTACGCAGCAGCTGGGCGTACCGTGCGTCCAGGTCAACGTCCGGCCACAGGTGGATGAGTGCGTCGGCGGCGGACGTGGCCAGCGCCGCCCGAAGCGGCTCGGACACGTCTTCCCGAACCGCCCGCTGCACGAGGGCGTGGACGCGGATCAGCCCAGCGTCGTGCACAACGAGATGGAAACGGTGCAGGGCCCGCAGGCCGTCTCGGACGTCGACCTCGGCGATCTCAGCCGTCTCCAGATGAGGCGGTTCCGGTCGCGACGGCTCGTGTTCCGACGATCGTTGACGGGCGAGGTATCCGCACACCGCTTCGGTCGCGAACAGCGTCTCCGGGATGCCGTTGGGGTCGAGCACACTCGCCAGCTCCAGCAGCGGCCTGGCCATACCAATCGGGGCGAGCTGGTCGGCGGCCTCGATGGACAGTGACCAGGTCGTGGCTACGGTGTCGGCGGTGCCGTCGAACAAGCCACTCTCATCCGGGAACAATCCCGAGAGCCGACGGCTCCTGTCGGCGAACCGACGCCGGTACGCGGTGCAGGTCAGGTCCTGATCGAGCATGTAGGCTGCCGCGTGCCCCAAGGCCAGCGGTAGCAGACCGAGATCGGCCGCGACGCCCTGAACGTCGTCGGCCAGCCCGCTCGGCAGCTTTCCGGTGAGATAGTCGATCGCCTCCTGCTCGGTGAACACTCCGACCTTGACCATGTCCCGGCCGGCGAGCAGGGCGGCGTCGCGACGACGGGTGGTGACGACCGTGCGGCCATCCGGCCGCTCGGGTGGCCACAGACCCCGCACATCTCCGGCCGAGTTCACGTCGTCCAAGACGATCAGCCATCTCTTGTCGGTGTTACCCAGCCAGGCAAGAAACCGCATCGCCGTCTGGTTCTGATCCTCGTCGTCGGGTCCGAGCACCAAGTCGGCCGCGGCCTGAGCGTAGGCCGACACCACCGCCGCCCGGCTCCCCGCCGACACCCACACCAGCAGGTCGAGCACGCCAGCGGCCCACATACGCCGCGCGAACTCCGCCGCGAGCTGAGTCTTGCCGACTCCGCCCAGGCCAGCGACGATCTGCGTCGGCGCTGACACCCGCCCCACCCCCGCGTGGTCGTTCAGCACGGCGGTGACCGCCCGGTCCTGGAAACCGTCGGTGCGAGGCGGAATCACGCCCACCAGGTGCGGCCACCGCACGGGCTGGCGCCCCGCGAAGTAGTTGTTCTGCACGCCGGAACCGCCGGCGAGCACAATCTGCACGCCCTTCGAGCCCCGGGCGTCGACGTCCAGAGTTGGCGGCGCCTCACCCGGACCGCCTGGATCGTCCATCACGCGCCTCGCCGGTCGATCAGTTGAAAGTGTTGTTCTGGATGTTGCCATCGCCGACTTGCACACCCTTGGCACCACGCAGATCCACTGCGTACTTGCCGGCCCGGTAGCCGGCCGGATCAGCCGCGGCGAGCAGCTGCTCGGCCGCAGCGCGCACCTCGTCATCGACATCGACATCGGCGGCGGCGAGCCGACCCGCAAGCCGGGAGCGCCATGCCTCCGCCTCCGCTTCTTCGCCGTCCAGCGCGCCAGGATCCTGCCCTCGGCCGACCAACCGGCGGCGTAGCAGGTCCTTGAGCGCCGCGTAGGCGTCACTGACCGCTTGCGTCGCCGTACCGGACAGACCGGACACCGCGCCAGCCGCCAACGCCGCCGCCACTAATGAGACCGGATCCACCGCGCACCCCCAATTCAACCCGGAAGGATCAATTACCGTCTATCACGCCACAGCGAAACGATCATAATCGTGCCGCCTTTCCGACAACCGCCAGATCGTGAACGTGACGATCATTCGCGTGTCGGTGTCTGAGCCGGGACTGGCCTGCGCGAAGGCGGACTGGCGGGCGGGGCATCACCGGGGCCGGCGGCCGGCGGTGTGGACGCCGGGTGAGGTGCTGGCGATCGACTGGGGCACGGCCGGTGTCCTGCACGTGTTCTGCGCGGTGCTGGCGTGGTCACGGGTCAGGTTCGTCCGGTTCGCCGACAACGAGCGGGCCGCGACGACGTTCGCTCTGCTGGCGGAGTGTTTCGACGTGCTGGGCGGGGTCCCGAAGGTTGTCCTCGCCGATCGGATGGGCTGTTTGAAGGGTGCTGTCGTCGCGAATGTGGTGGTTCCCTCCCCGGCGTATGTCCGGTTCGCGTCTCACTACCGTTTCCGGCCGGATTTCTGCGAGGCCGCCGATCCGGAGTAGAAAGGGATCGTGGAGAACCTCGTCGGCTACGCGAAACGCGACCTGATCATCCCCGGGGTGCCGTTCGTTGACCTGACGGCGGCGAACAGCGCGGCGGCGGCCTGGTGCGCCGAGGTCAACACGGCGGTCCACAGCGAGACCGCCGCCGTGCCCGCCGACCGGCTGTTCGTGGAACGCCCGCTGCTCGGCCCGCTGCCGTCGCTGCGCCTGACCGCGACGATCGGGGCGGCGGTGAGCCGCAAGGTCGACCGGCTGTCGTGCGTCCGGTTCGCCTCGGCCCGCTACTCGGTGCCCACCGTCTGGATCGGGGCGACAGTCCACCTGAGAGCGGCCGAGGGCCGGCTGGCGATCCTCGACCCGGTCGGCGACGAGATCGTCGCTACCCATCCGCTGGTCGCGTCCCCACGAGGTCGCCCCCGCCCCGTGTTGCGCCGTACCCGCCCGAAACCCCGGTGGGACTGGGCTGACCGCGCCGTGCTCGCCGCGCTGATCGGACGCCTCGCCACCGAGAACGCATCGTAGGGCTACATGCGGATCCAGGGCGAGTTGCTCAAGCTCGGCCACCGCGTCAGCGCCACGACGATCCGCCGGGTCCTCACAACCATCGGGATACCCCCGGCGCCCAAGCGGCACACCGACACGACGTGGCGGGGAGTTCCTCCGCACGCAGGCATCGTCCATGCTGGCGGTCGACTTCCTCCACGTGGACTGCGCAGTCACGCTCCAACGCCTGTACTGCCTGTTCGTGAGGGAAGCCGGCTCCCGCTACGTGCACATCCTCGGGGTCACCGCCCACCCGGACGGGCCGTGGACCACCCAGCAGATCCGCAACTTGGTCATGGACCTCGGCGATCGAACGGCGGACTTCCGAGTCCTGGTCCGTGACCGCGCCGGGCAGTTCACCGCATCGTTCGACGCGGTCCTGTTCGACGCCGGTATCACCGCGATCAGGATCCCACCCCGAAGTCCCCGGGCGAACGCCTACGCGGAACGGTTCGTGCTCACCGTCCGGACCGAGGTCACCGACCGCATACTGATCGTCGGTGAACGGCACCTGCGCGCAGTCCTGGCCAAGTATGCGGCCCACTACAATGGACGACGACCCCACCGCGGCCGCCACCTCCAGCCACCACGACCCGACCACCCCGCAGCCGACCTCTCCAGCAAGCGGATCAAACGCCGACCCGTCCTCGGCGGTCTCCTCAACGAATACGAGCGACCCGCCTAACGACACAGGTCACGGCCGGTGGCACGGTTCTGGCACCCCACAGGCTGAACCTGGCCACGTTCGTAACCACGTGGATGACCAGCATGCGGAGCGGTTGATGGGCGAGTGCGCCGCCAAGAACATGATTGACAAAGATGAATACCCGCAGACCGCGGAGCTGGAGTCGCGTTGCGTCAACATACTTGCCGACCTGTGGCACTGCGCTTGCCGAAAATTCATCCGCGTAGGTCATGCGGCATGTTGATACTCGTGGAGGATGCCCGCCTCGGCGTGACAGGACGCATGCCGCCTGCCGAACGGGTACTCGAACCCGGCCCAGGGCCGGTAGGGAGACCCCGCCGGGGTCGACGTCTCCAGCGGTAGCCGTCGTAGTCCGCCGCCAGTGTCGATCTCACGCGTTTCGCCACCCCGAGAGAGGGCATTGATAGCGGATGGTGGAGGCGGACGACCTTCCGGTGACGGCGTTCACCTGCGGCTTCCCGCTCGGCAGGTCGCGAACACTATTCGCCCAGACCCGAGACAAAGACATGGCACCGATTCAGGATCCTCGCGAGGAGTCCGGTGGTGATCCGCAACATGGGTCAGCGCTACATCCCTAGCCCGACCGCACCGGACGAGCCGACGCTCGTCGCACAGCTGTTCGAGATGGCTCCGATCGGCCTGCTGATCGTCGACCGGGAGCTGCGGGTCCTCCGGATGAACCGGGCGATACGTACAATGAGCGGTCTGTCCGCGGACGACCTGGGCGGCAAGGCCCTGTCCGAGCTGCTGCCCGGCGTCGAACCTCAGGCGTGGGAGATGATCCGGTGGGTGCTCGCCACCGGGCAGCCGATCATCGACGTCGAGACCACCGGTGCGACCCCGACGGCCTGGCCTGACCAGCGCATCTGGCGGGTCTCCCACTACCCGATCCCCAGCCCGGACCAGATCACTGTGGCCGTGGGCGTAGCGATAGTCGACGTGACCGAGCAGCGCTGGGCGGAGGCCGGGCGGGACACGGTCGAACGGAAGCTGCGGCTGCTGAGCCGGGCCAGCGGGTTGGTCGGGGCGTCGCTGGACCTGACGGCAACGCTGGAAGGGATGGTCGAGCTCCTGGTCCCGGAATTCGCCGACTGGTGCGAACTCTTCCTCACCAACGAGCCCTTGGACCCCGACGCCAGGCCAGCCAGCCTGCAACAACGCCGGGTTGTCGGAGCGAACACGCCTGGCGTGGCCCCCCTGCCTCCAGACGTCCCTTCGGACATAGCCTTTCATCTCGACCCGGACCATCCCGCGTATCGTGCGCTGGCCATGCGCCAGCCCCTCCGGTGCGACCTGGACGACCTGACTATCCGAGCGACGCACCATCCGGACAAGGAGAAGTACTTCGGGTACATCCTCGCCG
>NZ_CAAAFT010000313.1:0-2616 GCF_900634765.1 Candidatus Protofrankia californiensis
GCTGTTGATCGACGATCAGTCACCCACTATCACGTCAGGAGAGCCACAAAGATCCGCAGAGGTAGCGAGAACGGTACGGGCAGCGTCAGCTTGACCGAGTCGCCTCCCAGCATGATGTAACAGCACTTATATAAGTACTGTTACGATAGCTGGGTGACGGTAGACAACACCCCTGACCCGACCGAGCGCAGCCGCTGGCGGCCATTGCGGCTGCTGCAGGCGGCGATGGACGCTGACATCGCCCGGATCTACGCCGAGGTGCCCGTCGAAGGGCTCAAGCCGAGCTTCGTGATGGAGCTGATCCGGCTGCACGCGCACGGCCCGATGACGATCACCGAGCTGGCCGAATCGGTGCAGCGCACCCACTCGGCGATAAGCCAGAAGGTGGCCGCGATGCGCGCCGCCGGCTTGGTCCGGACCACTGCGGGTGCCGATGCCCGCAGCAAGAAGGTGACGCTCACGGCCAAGGCCAGCCGCGTCGTGGACCGGCTTGCGGCCGAATGGCAGGCCACTGAGGCCGCCATCGCCGAGATCGAGGCGGAGATCCCGTACCCGCTCAGCCGGGTCGTCACAGACATCGAGGAAGTACTGCGGCGTAAAAGCTTCCACGACCGGATCGCCGAGAAGCTCGCTGAAGACGTCGCATGGGAGTGAGGCGCACACTGATCGATCTGGCCCCCCTGCGATCGTCACCGCAGTTCCGGCGGCTGTGGATCGGCCGGGCGTTCTCCGGATTCGGTAGCCAGATGGCGCTCGTCGCGGTGATGTTCCAGGTCTGGCAGATGACGGAGAGCACCGTCTGGACCGGCGCCGTCGGCCTGGCGCAGGCGGTTCCGATCATCACGTTCGGACTCTTCGCAGGATCGATCATCGATCGCAGCGACCGGCGGAAGTTCTACCTGATCGCCATTACCGGCCAGGCCGTGTGCTCGATTCTGCTGGCGGTGCAAGGGCTTTTCGGGCACCTGCCGGTGGTCGGAGTGTTGCTGCTGGTCGCGATGCAGTCCTGCTTCGTCGCCGGTGGCGGCCCGGCGTCGCGCACCTTCATCCCGCGGCTGCTGCCCGAAGCTCAGCTGGCGGCTGGGCTGGCGTTGAACCGGATCGCCTTCCAGGCGGCCATGCTGCTGGGGCCGGCGCTGGGCGGACTGGTCCTCGGGTGGCTGGGCGTCGGCGGCTGCTACCTGATCGACGCAATCACCTTCGCCCCGGCGTTCTGCGGCGCGTTCGGGCTACCGGCCATGCGGCCGGAGGGTCAGTCGTCCCGCCCAGGCCTGTACGGGATACTGGATGGTCTGGGTTTCCTGGCGCGGAATCCTACGATCCGCGGCGCACTGCTCACTGATCTGGCCGCCACCGTGCTTTCGATGCCGATCAGCCTGTTTCCACTGATCAATACCGAGCGATTCGGGAACAACCCGCGCACCCTCGGGCTGTTCCCGTCAGCGATCGCAGCGGATTCCATCGGTGCTCACACGGCGACCGCTTGTTGTTCACTGCTGATAGCAGCATAATGATGCTATGGCCACTGCGATCACCATCCGGGACGTACCCGACGAGACCCGCGACGAGCTTGCCTCACGGGCTGCGCTCAGCGGTCGTTCACTGCAGGAGTACGTACGTTCTCAGCTGATCGAGCTAGCCCGGCGGCCGGACGCGGAGGTGCTGCTTGCCCGGGTCCGTGACCGCAAGCAACGCATCGGCAGCCGGTTGCCGGTTGAGTCGATCCTCGGCCACCGTGACTCTGACCGCCGATGACCCTCGTCATCGACTCCAGTCTCGTGGCGGCGGCACTCGTCGACAGCGGCCAGGCGGGAACCTGGGCGGACCGCCTCCTCGCCACCGATGACCTGGCCGCGCCCCACCTCATGCCGGTGGAGGTCGCCAATGTATTGCGCCGCGCCGCCATGGCCGGCGAGATTTCCGCCGATACCGCAGCCCTGGCCCACGCGGACCTGCTGAGCCTTCGGGTCGAGTTGTTCGCCTACGAGCCGTTCGCCACAAGAGTGTGGGAGCTGCGGGAGAATGTCACGGCCTACGACGGCTGGTACGTGGCACTCGCCGAATCGCTGGGCGCAAAGCTCGCCACGCTGGACCTCCGGTTGGCGAAGGCCACCGGACCGCGCTGCACCTTTGCTACCCCGTGAGCTGCCACGGGGCCTACCGGGCTTGTCGGCGACCGGACAGACGAGCAGATCGCTCGCGGACCCTGCCGCTCACGGACAACGAGACATCAGAGGGCGTCTGATCCGGGTTGGTGACGATCTCGTCGGGCCCATCCGTCACGGACTCCGTGAGGGGCGTCCGATCTTGTGGGATGGGAACCGGAGGGCCGCAGCCCTCGGCTTCGGAGTAGGGGTTGGGTGGTACGTCAGGTCCACCGCTCGTCTGATAGGTAGCTCTGATAGGTAGCATGGCGCTCGTGCCAGAGGTGCACCTCACAGGCGAGAAGGCCACTCTGCTCGCGACGTTGTACGGCAGAGCGCTGGACGCCGAGTCACCCAACTCCATCCTGCACGACACGATGGCTCTGGAAACCGTCAGACAGATCGACTTCGACTTCACCAAGACCGGGCTGCGGCGCGGCGAGCACGCCGCCGTTGCGCTCAGGGCCGGGCA
>NZ_CAAAFT010000313.1:2884-8856 GCF_900634765.1 Candidatus Protofrankia californiensis
GCCGGGCACTTCGACGGGTGGACCACCGAGTTCCTCGCCGCGCACCCGAAGACCACCGTGCTGCACCTGGGCTGCGGCCTGGACACCCGCGTCTACCGCCTCGACCCCGGCCCCGGCGTGCGGTGGTTCGACGTGGACTATCCCGATGTTATTGATCTACGGCGACAGCTGTATCCCTCGCGTGGGGGTTACGAGATGATCGGCTCGTCCGTCACCGACCCGTCCTGGCTGGCGCAGGTACCCAGTGATCTCCCCGTGCTGGTGGTCGCCGAGGGCCTGACGATGTACCTCAGGGAGGACGAGGGCAAGGGACTTTTCCAGCGGATCGTGAACCGCTTTCCCAGCGGCCAGTTCGTCTTCGACGGGCTCAGCAGGCGCGGCATTCGGATGCAGAGGTTCAACAAGGCGATCCAGGCTGCGGGGGCGACCGTCTCGTGGGGCATCGACAGCTGCGCGGAACTCGAGGCGATCGATCCCCGGCTGCGGTGCGTGACGTCCATGGGCGCCTTCGACCTCGACGGCTTCGAGAAGCTGCCGACGGGCTACCGCATGATAGCCAAGGCGGCGAAGCTGGTCCCCGCCGTGAGAAGGATGGCGGTCTTCTACCGGCTGGAGTTTTGACGGGCGTCTCTGCCCCGGTCTCACCACACCCGGGCGCCGACACTCGCCCAGCCCAGACACCCACCTGCTCGTAGCCACCATCGACGTGCACGCGGTTCGGCGGACGGTTTGCCGTGCGACGCCGCTCGGGGCCGGGGCAGCCGCCGACCGGGACCTCCTGACCACGCTCGGCATCGATATCGGCCGCCTGTTTTCGGTCTCCAGGACGGCGTCACTGGATCGGGCACCCTTCACGAGAACCGCTGCTGCCGCTCGGCGCGGCGACGATGCGCCCGGTCCTGCGAGGCGTGCTGCTGCCGGTGGTGGTGGTGGTACCATAACCATATGATCTTGAAGAAGACGACTGTCATGGTCGACGAGAAATACCTACAGATTGTCAAGGAGGCGGCAGCCCGGGAAGGCCGGCCCGAATCCGAGTACTTTCGCGAAGCGTTCCGCATCGCTGCGCTGCGCGCCCGCCGATGGTCCGGCGACTGGGATATCCCGGCGCTCGACTTCGGCGGCCCGGTCACCGAAGACGACGTCCGCGAAGCGGTCGACGAAGCGGTCAACCGGAAGAACGGCACGACCGGCAATACTGCATGATCATTATTGGTGACACCTCTGGCCTCGTAGCCGCCTTCAACGTCGGCAATCCGGAACACCAGGCAGCCCGCGCGGCGCTGCGCGCGGCGTCCGCGGCCGTGGTCTCCCCGCTGGTATTCGCCGAAGTCGAGCACGTCATCACCCGCAACATCGACCGCAGGACTGCCTATACGGTCAATGACTGGCTGTTACAACAGACGGGCACCATGCGCATCCTGATTCCCGAGGTGGCAGCCGATACCCTCCGCAAGGCTCGCACAGTCCAGACCCGGTACGCCGACCTACGCCTGGATCTGGCGGACGCCGTGAACGTGGTACTGGCGGAGCAGTACGAGACCGAAAGTGTTCTCACGCTCGACCGGCGGGACTTCCGCGCAATGCGTCCGCTCACCAGCCACAAGGCGTTCCGCCTCCTGCCCGACGACATGTGACCTTCCGCCGCCATGCTTCGAACCGGCCCTCGATGACCAGCCGGCCGGTGAAACTCCGCGGGGGCGTACCACTGGCCATCGACAGCCTGCCGGATGAACCACCAACCCTCACCGAGCTCGGTCCGACTCTAGATTCACGTCGGGTTAGCCGGTGAAGCGGACGGGCAGCTCGGTCATGCCGCGCACCACGAGATTCGGCCGGTAGGCGGGAGGATCGGCGAGCAGCTCGACCGTCGGCGCCCGACCCGCGAGCGCCCGCAGCGCGATCTCCATTTCCAGCCGGACGAGAGGCGCGCCGATGCAGTAATGCAGGCCGAGGCCGAACGACATGTGCCGGTTCACGCCGTTTCGGCCCGTGTAGCGCGTCAGGTCCAGCCGGTCCGGTTCGTCGAAGGCGTGCGGATCCCTGTTTGCCGACCCGAACATCACCATGACGCCGTCGCCGGGCACAAAGGTGTGTCCGGACAGCTCGATCTCCCGTGTCGCGACCCGGGTGGTCAGCTGCGACGGGGCGTCGTAACGCAACAGTTCGTCCACCGCGGGTGCGGCGAGGTCGGGGTTGTCGCGCAGCAACGCGAACTGGTCCGGATTCCGCAGCAGGGCGAGCACCCCGTTACCCACCAGATTCACCGTCGTCTCGTGGCCCGCCACGACCAGCACCACCAACGTGGCGAGCATCTCGTGGGCGGTCAGTCGATCACCGGCCGCCTCGACCGCGGCAAGGGCGCTGATAAGATCGTCCTGTGGCTGGGCCCGGCGTCGCGCGATCAGGGCACCGAAGAACTCGATGAACTCCCGGGCCGCCTCGGTCCGGGCTGCGACCTCTTCCGGCGTGAGCAGCACGTCGGGATCCAGTCCGCGGGCAATTCCCGCCGACATCCGCCGGACGGTTGGATGATCTTCGGCTGGGACCCCGAGCAGTTCGCAGATCATAGTCAGTGGCAGGGGGTAGGCCAGCGCCTCGATCAGGTCCACCTCACCGGCGGCCACCGCCCGGTCGACCAGCTCGTCGACGACCTGCTCCACGCGCGGCCGCAGGCCCTCGATCGTGCGGAGCGTGAACGCCTTGCCGACCAGCCCGCGCAGCCGGGTGTGGTCCGGCGGCTCCATCCACAGGAACGACGCGGGCAGGTCCAGGATGTCGCTGCCCGGATGCAGCAACTCGGGCTCCTCCGCATGGCTCCACGCGGGGTTCTGCAAAATGGCGTTGCACTCGGCATAGCGCGGCACCAGGCTCAGGTTGAGCGGGCCAGGCGGAAACGGACCGGCCGCCCGCAGTACCTCGTAGCTCGGGTACGGATCGTGCCGCCAGTCGGGAGCGAAGGCGTCGAGCACCGCCTGGCCGACGGCAGGCTGGTCGACGGCAGGGGTGGTCTCGGTGGAGTCATGCGCAGAGGCCTGTTCGACGGTGAGATCCACGTTCAGCTCCTCTCGAAAATGACATCGAAAACAGCAGCCCGGCGATCCTCACTCCTATTGCCGGGGTTCTTCCTGGCACTCCAGGCCTGCCCGGAAGAACCCCGGGCACGAAAACATGATCGCGTCTCCTTCGGTCTTCCAGGGCGCAGGTTTTTCGTGTCCACGTCGAAACCTTCGTGAATCTCATCAGCGCATGCTGTCCGGTCGGTGAACAGGCCATAAATCAGCCACAAAAAGCACCGGAATGAAGGTCGACGAACGGATATTCCTTATCGTGCGACTATGATTTCAAATCGATCGACAGCGTATGGAGATCAGCGACGCGGCGCGCCTACCCCGCCAACGGGCCCTGTCGCCGCAACGGGCTCCGCAGACAGACAGGCCCTGTCCAGCCGGCAGGTGTCAGGACCCGGTGATCTCGAGTACGAGCTTGCCGGTGTTCCTGCCGGCGAAGAGCATGAGCAGCGCTTCGGGAAAACGCCCGATTCCGCCGGGGACCACGTCCTCACGCGGCCGCAGCGAGCCGTCCGCCAGCCAGGCGGCCAGGTCCGCCGTTGCCGCCGGGTAGCGGTCGGCGTAGTCGGAGACGAGCATCCCCGTCATGGACGCGCGCTGGATCAACAGCGACCGGTAGTTTCGCGGCCCGCTGACCTGTGTGGTCGCGTTGTACTGCGAGATGGCGCCGCAGATGACCACGCGCGCGCCGCGGGCCAGGTGGGTGAGGACGTCGTCGAGGATGTCGCCGCCCACGTTGTCGAAGTAGACGTCGACGCCGTCGGGAGCGTGCTTGTGCAGCGCATCCCTGACGTCCTGCGACTTGTAGTCGACGGCGGCGTCGAAACCGAGCTCGTCGACCAGCCAGCCGCACTTCTGCGCGCCACCGGCGATACCGACGACACGGCATTCCAGGCGTTTGGCGATCTGCCCCGCCACGCTGCCGACGGCACCGGCGGCTCCCGAGACCACCACGGTGTCGCCCGGTCGAGGACGGCCGACGTCGAGCAGCCCGAAGTAGGCGGTCAGGCCTGGCATCCCGAGCGCACCGAGGTAGGTCGGCAGCGGCGCCCGGCCGGGGTCGACCGTGACGACGCCCCGCCCGTCGGAGACGGCGTACTCCTGGACGCCGAAGAGCCCGCTGACATGGTCACCCACGGCAAAACCGGGGTGGTTGGAGACGACGACACGGCCGGCTCCGAAGGCGCGCATGACCTCCCCCAACGCCACCGGCCGGACGTAGGAGCGCGCCTCGTTCATCCAGCCCCGCATGGCAGGGTCGAGGGAGAGGTAGCGGAGCTCGACGAGGAACTCCCCCTCGCCGGGCGAGGGGACCGGCTCCTCGACCTGCTCCCAGTCGCCGGGCCTGGGCAGGCCCACCGGACGGGTGGCAAGACGGATCTGACGGTTGACGGTCTTCAACGTCTAACCTCCGCGGGTACGACGGCACCGGTGCCGCGGATGCTGGGCACCCACCGCTGACGGTAGCGGCTACGACCCGTCGGAGGGCCGATCGCCGAGATAGCCGTTGCGTTCCAGGAAGGCCAGCAGCGCGTCCGCCGCACCGGCGGCGTCCACGGGCCCGACGATGGTGGGCGGTTCGTGCGCGACCAGCACGCCGGTCAGCTCCATCAGGCGCTGCCGGGCAGCGGCGCCCTCCGGCGGCGGTACGACCCTGGTCCGCGGCCGGAACGGACGTGCCGAGCGGACCGTGACGGCAGCCTCCGAAGCGCCGGCATGGGCGGCGACGGTTTCCACGACAGGTATCTCGGCCCGCTGCGCCGCCAGCGTCGCAGGCAGGGAGGCTCGCCGCAGCCGGACACCGGCACCCTCGACAGAGCACACCGCCGGAGGGCGCACCCGCAGCCGTTCCCGCCGACCGCCGTCGAGGCGGCGCTCGGCGAGCAGCAGGTCGCCGTCGGCGCGCAGGTCGACCAGCCCGAGCGCCTGGGCGGCGCCGAGTTCGTGCGCCAGCAGCGCGGGCAGCGCGCCCGTGCCCCGGTCCGGGGATCTGTCGCCGCAGAGCACCAGCGCCGGCTCCCCCACGGTACGGATCGCGGCGAGGAGGCTACGGGCCAGGGCACGCTCGTCCCGGCCGAGATCGTCGAGGTAGTGCTGCGCCGACCCGAGCGGCTCACCGGCATGACGTGGATCGTCACCACGATGCGGATCACCAGCGTGCGCCCCCGGCGCCGGCACGGGCACCGGCCACGGGACCCGCAGCACCCGCGCGCCGAGCGCGATCGCGCCGCGCAGCGTCTCGTCGGCGGTGACCGGGCCGGCGGCCACGGCCAGCACCAACCCACCCCAGGCGTCGGCGATCCGTAGCGCGTGCTCGAAGGCGGCCTGCTCGGCCGGGCAGATCCCGGCACCGCGCGGGTCCCGGGTGACGACCCCGGTCAGCGGGTCGACCTCCGGCCGCAGATCGGTGTGGCGCAGGCACACGACGACAAGCGGTGACCCCGTCGACCCGGACAGCTGCGACGTCATGGCCGTCACCCCCGCCGGAAGACGACGCCCTGCCCGCCGTCCGGATAAGTCCATCTGATCGCGTTCTCGCCGTTGCAGACCATGTAGCACGTCCCACACTCGAAGCACTGCTCGTAGTTGAACAGGATGCCGCCGTCGGCGGTCGGGGCGAACAGGTTGGCCGGGCAGGCGGTCACGCACGCCTTCGTGGTGCACGAGCGGCAGACGTCGGAGTCGACCACGATGTGGGCCCGTTCGCCGACCCGGAAGTCGACGGTGGCCATCCGGTCGTCGAAGGAGATGTCGTGCCAGCGTTCGTCCGCGGCGACCCCGGTCATACCGGCCGAGCCGGCCGTAGCCGCCGAGCCGGCCGGGCTGGTCCTGGCTGCCGAGCCGGCCGTGGCTGCCGGACTCGTCGGACCCGCCGGACCCGTCGAACCCGTCGGGCCTGCC
>NZ_CAAAFT010000313.1:8881-13096 GCF_900634765.1 Candidatus Protofrankia californiensis
AGCCGGCCGTGGCTGCCGGACTCGTCGGACCCGCCGGACCCGTCGAACCCGTCGGGCCTGCCTGCCCGGCCCTGCGGCGGCGGCCCCTGATGAGGCTCATCGGAACACCCTGCCGATCCGGACGGCGTCGGCGGCCAGTTCACGCAGGCTCACGCCGTTGCGCTTCGCTGCCCGCCGGAGCAGCCGGGTGATCCCGGGCTTGGGCGTCGGGTTCGTCACGGTGAACACCCCTTCGGCGATGTCGGTGATCAGGCCGGGATACCGCTGCTGGATCCGTTCGGACAGGATCACCTCGGGCGCGCCACGCAACCTCCTGTGGTCGGCCAGCACGAACTGGCTGTCCAGGTCGGACCGGTAGGAGGCGAGCCCGGCCGACGACACGTCACCCGCCGTGACCGCCCGCGCCGCGGCCCGGCCCGCCGCCAGTCCCGAGCCGATGGCGAAGTTGACTCCTTCCAGCCAGATGCCGGCGGCAAGCGTCATGCCGGCGGCGTCACCGGCAAGCAGAAGCCCGTCGGCGTGCAGCCGCGGCATCGCGTCGTAGCCCCCTTCGGGGATCAGATGGGCGGAGTACTCCTTGACCGTCGCCCCGCGCAGGTACGGCGCGATGGACGGGTGCGTCTTGACGTCGGCGACGATCTCCTCGGGACGTACCTTCGCGGCTGCCAGCTGGGGCAGGGACAGCACCACGCCGACACTGACCGTGTCCGTGTTGGTGTAGAGGAAGCCTCCGCCGGGGATCCCGCGGGTGCAGCCGAGCATCTCGATGTCCACGCCTTCGGTGCGCCGCACCCCGAAACGTTCGTCGATCACCTCTCCCGGCAGCGACAGCACTTCCTTGACGCCGAGGGTGTGGTGCGCCGCGTCGGCCGGCGGCAGCAGGCCGGCCTCCTTCGCCAGGAACGAGTTCACCCCGTCGCAGGCGATCACGACCTTCGCGCGCAGGTCTCCGTCCTCCCGGTCGGTGCGCACACCGACGACACCGCCGGCGGCATCGCGCAGCAACCCGGTGGCCACGGTCGAGGTGATCAGCCGCGCGCCCGCGGCCACGGCCTTGCCCGCCAGCCAGCTGTCGAAGTCCGCCCGGTAGGTGGTCATCCCGTTGTAGGGGGCGGCGCCCCACTCCTGGCTGCGGTAGTCGATGGACAGCGACCGCGTCGGCGTCATCATCATCGTCGACCGCCGCACCACCCAGCGCTCGACCGGGATCTCCTCCCACCAGGCGGGGAGGACCTCGTCCAGGATGCGACCGTAGATCACACCGCCGTAGACGTTCTTCGATCCGGGAAACGGCCCCCGCTCAAGGAGCACGACGGACTTTCCCGCCCGGGCCAGCTCGAGCGCGGCGGCCGACCCCGCGGGGCCGGCACCGACGACGACCGCGTCTAAGGGCGGTGCGGTCTGGGCGGACTGTACGGGCGCTGCCGTCACGACCGGACCTCCTCGGCAACGGTGACACCGAATCGCCGGGCCAGCTCCACCAGCAGGTCACGGGCGTCGGTGACCAGGCCGAGGTCGGCCATGGCAGTCATCGGGCAGGACGGGTCGACGTTGACGCTCACCACGTGCCGGGGCGACCCCAGACCCCCGACATGCTGGCTCGCACCGGAGATCCCGAACGCGACGTACAGCTCGGGGTCGACCGTGACACCGGTCGTGCCGATCTGGCGGTCATAGCCGATCCAGCCGGCGTCGGTGGCGACCCGGGTCGCCCCCGCCGAGGCGCCGAGCGCCGCCGACACACCGGCCAGCAGGTCGAACAACGCCCGCGCCTGATCCCCACCGGATCCGGCGGGCACCAGCCCCGCGCCGCCGCCGACAACCCGACCGGCCTCGCTGAGGTCCATCGTCGCCGGATCCGGTTCGACCACCTCGACGACGTCGACGTCCCACACCTGCGGCGGCAGGGCCGGAAGCGTCACCTCGCACGGGTCGGGCTGGTGCCCGACCGCGGACACGGTGCGCACGCCCGGCAGCAGGGTCGCCACCGCGGGCTGCGCGCACTCGACCGTGAGCAGCAGCCGGCCGTCCACCCTCGACAGCTCCGCCCGCACCACGGCGCCGTCACGGCGGACCGAGACGGCGCCGGCAAGCAGCGGACGGTCGAGTTCGGCGGCCAGCCTTGGTGCCAGGTCACGGCCGTCCGGGGACGCCGGCAGCAACAGCAGCGGCACGTCGGCGAGCACGCCGGCCAGCACCCGGGCGACCGCGCCGACGCGCAGCCCGGGACCGGTGTCGCTCCACCACAGCGCCGACGCGCCCGTGACCGACTGCGCCGCCGCTTTGGCCCCGCCACCGATGACCAGCACCTGCCCACCGGCCTCGGCGATGCTCTCCTGCGCACCCAACGGCAGGACCCCGCCCCGTGCCACCACCAGGGCAAGCGCCGCCCCTCCAGGAAGGAACTCACGTCCTCCTACGCTCACAGCCTCCGAATCGCTCCGTCGGCCGTTCCCTACGCGGCCGTCCTCGTCCCTCAGACGACCACTGCACTCACGCCCTCCTACGCTCACAGCGACACCGCCACGCGCTGGCCCTCGACGACCGCCGCGTGCGCCCGCCGGGGCGCCAGGCAGTCACCCACCCGATGGACGGGGAACAGGAGCGCACCCGCGTCCCCGCGCAGGCTGCGCCACAGCGTGTCCTCCGGCTGTTGCTGGACGGCGCACACCACCCAGTCCACGGCGCGGTGGGTGTCGGTGCCGGTGGGATGGTGCTGCAGGGCGAGCACCACACCGCCGTCCGCACCGGATGTCACCCCCATCGGCACCAGGTCGGTGCTCTGGACGATGCCTCTGGCCGCGGCCTTGACGTTCCAGGTCTCCAGGTCCAGGGTCACGCCGAGATCCTGCCCCACAACCATGCCGTTGGTGACGACCTCGACCTGGCATCCCCGGTCGGCCAGCAGCTCCGCGGTGGAGGTGGCCTGGTGGAATCCCAGTTCGTCGACGACCACGACGCTTCCCGCCGGATCCGCCCGTCCCTCCAGCACGTCACGCACGTCCACGATCCGGGGATGCCCCGCCGCCCACCACGGGGGGTTCGGGCGGGCGCCCGTCGCCAGCACCACCGCGTCCGGAGCCTGGGAACGCAGGAAGTCCGCGTCCACCTCGGTTGCGGTCCTCACCTCGACGCCGATCCGCTGCACGTGCGCGATCAGGTTGCGCGCGATGTCGAGGAACTCGGCTCGGCTCGGCACGGCGGCCGCCACCGGCACCTGGCCGCCCAACCGCGGCGACCGTTCGAACAGGGTGACGTGGTGCCCGCGCTGGGCGGCGGTGACAGCGGCCTGCATGCCGCCGGGACCGCCGCCGACGACGTAGACCCGCTGCCCGCGGCGGCGCGGCGCCGGCAGCGGCACCGACTCCCGGCCGGTACGCGGATTCTCGATGCAGCCCAGCCACCGGTTGAGCCCCATCCGTCCCACACATTCCTGGTTGCAGGACAGGCAGGTACGGATCTCGGTGGCGTGACCGGCCCGTGCCTTGGCCACGAAGTCGGGGTCGGCGATCTGCCCGCGCACCACTCCGATGAGGTCGGCGTGTCCCGCGGCCAGGGCCCGGTCTGCCTGCAGGGGGTCCTTGAACCGGCCGACACCGACGACGGGGATACTCACCGCCTGCCGGATCGCGCTCGGGATGAACATCGCGTAGCCGGGCGGCACCTGCATACTCGCCTCGATCATGTAGAGCGTCGCGGTGGCGACCCCGATCGAGGTGTTGATGTAGTCGACCTTTCCGGTGGCGTCCACCAGCCGGGCCACGGCGACGGCTTCCTCGATCGTCGTTCCGCCCTCGATCAGCTCGTCGCCGCAGATACGCACGCCGAGGGCGTGCCGCGGGCCGATGGCCTCGCGAACCACGTCCACGATCTCCAGCAGCAGGCGGGCCCGGTTGGCGAGCGTTCCACCGTAGGCGTCGGTGCGCTGGTTGGTCGCCGGGGAGAGGAACCCGCGCACGATGGACGAGTGGGAGCACTGCAGCTCGATACCGTCGAACCCCCCGGCGACGCAGTGCGCGGCGACCAACCCGTAGCCGGCGATCACTTCCTGTAACTCGTGCGGCTCGACGGCCTTGGGTACCTCGCGGAACAGCGGGTCGGGCACCGGGCTGGGTGCCCACACCGGCAACCGCGAGTACATCGACGACGCCTGGCCGCCGTTGTGGTTGATCTGGGCGAGGATCGGCACGCCGTGCGCGTGCACCGCGTCGGTGA
>NZ_CAAAFT010000313.1:13561-15457 GCF_900634765.1 Candidatus Protofrankia californiensis
GACGACGCCTGGCCGCCGTTGTGGTTGATCTGGGCGAGGATCGGCACGCCGTGCGCGTGCACCGCGTCGGTGATCCGCCGGTAGCCGGGGATCACCTCCGGGTTGAACCCGTGGATGAGCTTCTCGTACGGCCAGTCCGTGGGATGCGTCGAGTGCTCCTCGGTGATGATCAGCCCTGCACCGCCCGCCGCCCTGGCCGCGTAGTAGGCCGCGTGCTGCTCAGAGGGCAGACCGTCCTGCGCGTAGTTGGTCAGGTGCGCCGAGAAGACCACGCGGTTATCGACGGTGAGTGGACCGATGCGCAACGGGCTGAACAGGTGCCGATAGCGGCTGGTGGCACTCATGTCGCCTTCCTGTGGACGGGTTCCTGTGTGCGGGTTGTTCCTGTGTGCGGGGTGCTGGCGCACCGGCATATGGGGATCACCTGCGTACCGGCGGCTACGGATCGCCGGCCTGCCGGCGCTAACCTCGGTGTGCCGCGGCCGGCGGTCCTGGGTGTGCGGCGGCCAGCGGCCGGGCTGCCGGGAGGCTCGTACGCCCCGCCCCGACCTCAAGGGCCCGTCGGCGACCCTCCAGAACCGCTTCGAGAACCGTCCGCGGCGCCACGCAGTCGCCGGCCCGGGGTGTGCCCGGACGGGCCGTGTACAGGGTCTCCTCAGGGAGGCGGTGACCGCAGTCGACGAGCACCGCACACGGCAGCGCGCGGCGCTCACCCGTCCAGACGTCCTCCAGCACGACCCGCCCGCCGCCGACCGACCGCGGCAGCACCCGCAGCTGGCGGCGCACACCCGCCCGCTGGAGCCGGGTGTTGGCCGGCGCGAGGTCACCGGTGAGAGACAGCAAGGTGCCCGCCACGGTGTCGGGCGTGCCCAGGGCCACTTCGCGCCCGGCACCGGCAAGCCATTCGGCGAGCCCGATCGCCACCGGTCCCCCGACCGGATCGTGGACGAACACCGGGCCGGGGGGAACGGCGTCCAGACCGCCGCGCAGCACGTCGAGCACGTCGAGCACGATCGTTCCGCCGATGTCGGGACAACCCTCGGCGGCGCCGCTGCCACTCTCGCCGGCCCCGGCCCCGGCCCCATCGGCAGTCGTCCTGTCGATGTCGGGACGGCCCCCGCCCCCGCCCTCGCCGCCGCCCTCGCCCTCGCCGCCACCGCCACCGGCACCGGCATCGGCATCGGCATCGGCATCGGCCAGTCCGTAGCGGCGGGGCACGGGCCGGGAGCCCGTGGCGAGCACGACGTCCCAGCCGTCCGCCGCGGCCGTGTCGAGATCGTCGACGGTCACCTCGACACCGAGGTCGACCTGCACGCCCAGCCGGCGGCACTGCGCTTCCAGCCAGTCGGTGAGCAGGGCCAGCCGGATCCGGCCGGGGCCGACCGAGGCGGCCCGCAGCGCTCCGCCGAGCGCGCCGGTGCGTTCGGCCAGCCGGACCCGGTGCCCGCGCAGCGCCAGCACCCGGGCGGACTCCAACCCGGCGGGTCCACCGCCGACCACCAGCACGTCGCGGGCCCGCGGGTCGGTGCCCGCGACGGTTTCCCCGGCGGTCTCGTGGCCGCTGTACGGCTCACCGACACAGCTCACGATCGGATTGCGGTTGTCACGCACCCGGCAGGCCTGATTGCACAGGATGCAGGGCCGCGCCTGTTCGGCCGTCCCCGCGCGCACGAGGCGCACCAGGTCGGGCTCGGCGATCTGCGCCCGGGTCATCTCGACCATGTCGGCGACACCGCCGGCCAGGGCAGCCTCGGCCACCGCCACGTCCACGACGCTGCCCTGCAGCACCACGGGGACGCGCCCGGCGGCGCTGGCCCGCATCTGCCGGCACAGCTCCAGGTTGAACGCCGGCGACGTGTGGGCGGTGGGCCGGTAGGCCGAGGTGGAGAAGGGACC
>NZ_CAAAFT010000313.1:15493-16292 GCF_900634765.1 Candidatus Protofrankia californiensis
CACCACGACGAGCAGGTCGATGTCGCCGGCGAGGGCGGCGACCTGCTCGGCCGCATGGTCGGGGGTCACCCCGGCCCAGGGCGCGAGCTCGTCGCAGGACAGCCGCAGCGCGAGGATCCGGTCGGCCCCCAGCGCGCCGCGTACCGCGGCGAGCACCTCGCGGGTCAGGCGCAGCCGGTCGGTGCCGTAGCCGTCCCCTCGCTGGTTGGTCAGCCCGGAGTGGAACTGGCGCAGCAGGGAGACGACCCCGGCGTCGATCTCGACGCCGTCGGTACCGGCCGCCGCGGCCAGCCGGGCCGCGGCGGCGAAACCCTCGACGACCGCGTCGATCTCGGTCTGCTCCATCTCCGCGGGCAGTTCGCGGCTACCCGCGTCGGCCACCGGTGACGGCGCCCACATCACCGACTGGGAGAACGCGCTCGAGCCCTGCCCACCGGCATGGCCCAGCCCGGCGAGCACGAGGGTGCCGTGCGGCCGGCAGGCGTCGACCACCGCCGACCAGCCGGGCGCGCAGTCGGCGGCCAGCGGCGCCCGCTCGTAGGGCCAGTCGTCGCCGGTGACCGACGCCGTCTCGGTGACGACGATGCCGGCACCGCCCGCCGCCCGGCTGGCGTAGTAGGCCACGTGCCGGGGGCTTAAGGAGCGCCGGTGACCGAGGTTGGTCTCGTGCGGTCCGAACAGCACCCGGGACGGAGCGCACCGCGCCCCCAGCACCAACGGGTCGACCAGACGCGGGGTGGGCATGGTCAGTGCCCCGCGGCCGCGGGCGCAAACCCGGCCAGCGGGTCCTGCTGGCAGG
>NZ_CAAAFT010000314.1:0-2519 GCF_900634765.1 Candidatus Protofrankia californiensis
CGGATGGTGGGGTCCGGCTGAAACGGGGTGCGGGAGCAGGCGGGTCTGTTGCGTTCAGCGAAGTCAAGACATGCCAGGCCCCGCCGGACCGCTGATCAGACCGCCAGTGCGAGCTCGGTGAAGGCAGCCGACAGCCGCAGGTGCGGGTCGGCGTCGAGGCCGAGTTCGTAGTGGCCGCGGCTGATGTTCTGCCACGTTCGCATGCCCGGAACTGATCGTCTGCGCGGAACGGAGGCGTGTGAGCCCGCGCATGGGTCGGAGTCGGGCTTTCAGCTGGCTGTGGTCGGATTCGATCCGGTTGTTCGCCCGCCGGGCATCGCTGTGACAGGCGGCGGGCAGCAGCTCGTCGAGCACCCGCGGATAGGCGGCGGCCTGATCCGTGGTCACCTCGACCGGCCGGCGGCCATGCGACAACGCACGGGTGACAAACGTCCGGGCTGCCGCCAGGTCGCGATGGTCGGAGGCGAGCACGTCGATGACCTGCCCGTACTGGTCGACCGCCCGGTACAGATAGATCCACCGGCCGGAGACCGTCACGTACGTCTCGTCGACACACCACCTGTCCCCGGGAGAGTGTCGGTAGGGCCGGGCTGCGTCGATCAACAGCGGAGTGAACCGCTGCACCCACCGGTAGACAGTCACATGATCGACGGTCAGGCCACGTTCGGTCAGGAGCTCCTCGACGTCCCGGTACGACAGCGCGTAGCGCAGGTACCAGCGGACCGCCAGCACGCTTCCCCTCGGCTGGGAACCGAAACCCGGTGAACTGAAGAGACGGGAACCGGCGGACGGACGGCACGTCGACGCATCCGTCCACCTTGCCCGATCAAGGACCTAGCGAACGCAACAGACCCTGTGGCATCACAGTTGCATCGGCGTCCCGGACGGCCGCGGCCCAATTTTCCCGCCTCCACGGCGGCCCAGCGCAGCGGGCCCCGGTTCCTGACTGAAAAATCAAGCAGCCCGCATCGACAACATCGACAAGGAAGGAGTCGACGGCGATGCCGAAGAGCCGCGTGTATGACAGCACTGCGGCTTGCCCGTCTCGGCTTCCAGCAGGTTCTTATAGCCCAGCGCGGCGGCGAGGGGATCGAGGTGCTCGTTGACGGATGGCGTGCCCCCAGCACCTGATCGGTGCCACAGTGACCACCGCGAATGCGACGGCTTTGTTAGCATCTCGCTATGATCAGCGCAGACGCGCCCGCCGTGGGCAGGAGCGCGACGCCATCGCCGGACCCGAGCCGCCGAGATCTGCTGAGGGCTGTTCTGGTCGGGGCCGCGGCCACTGTGGTGGCGACCTGTTCCCAGGACACGACGGGGACGGTGCCGCGCTTTCCGTTGGCCGCGGGACCGGAAGGTGGATCCTCCAACGCCTTCAGCCGGGCGCTGGAGGGGGCTGTCGCCGCGAACGGTCGGCACCTGAAGATCATTTTGGTCCCCACTTTGGGGAGTATAGATAGTTTACGGCAACTGGACACCGGTGCGGCGTTCGCGCTGGCCAGGGCTGACGCGGCCGAGAACGCGGTGCTCGGCCACGAGCTGTTCTCCCGACCGATTCCGGGGAAGGCGCTGGCCCGGATCTACGAGAACTACACGCATCTCGTCGTCCCGGCGGACGGGCCGGTGCGCTCGGTGGAGGACCTCGCCGGGCGGCGGGTCCGCGTCGGTCCCGAGGGCGCAGGAGATCAAGGGCGGCGGTTGCTGCACGCCGCCGGGCTGACCGGTGCCCGGTCGGTGCAGGAGCAGTGGCTTGGCCTCGCGGAGTCGGTGGATACCCTGCGGCTGGGAAAGATCGACGCCTTGATCTGGTCCGGTGCCGTGCCGACACCGGCGCTGTCGGCCTTGGCGCAGGATCTGCCGTTGCGGTTCCTGGCGCTGGACGGCCTCGTGCGCCCGCTGCGTGACATCTATGGTCCCGTCTACACTGCGGTCACGCTTCCGGCAGGGGTGTACGGGCTGCGGGAGCCGGTGAGCACCTTGGGCGTCGGCTACTACCTCATGGCCCGCACCGACACGTCAGAGCGCGCTGTCCGTTCGCTACTCGAAGTGGTGTTCGACCGATGGTCTGACCTGATACGGGACGTGACCGCGGGAGCGCGGCTGGAGCCCCGCTTCGCTATCTCCACCGGTAAAGTGCCGCTGCACCCGGGAGCGCGCGCGTACTACCGGTCGGCGCACGAGTGACCACTTTATTGGCCGGCGGCCTTGCGGGTCCCGGCAGCAGTATCTCCACCACCAAGCCTCGTGGTTTGTTGGCGTCCAGAGTGAGGCTGCCGCCGCTGTTTCTGGCAATCCCATCAACGATGGCCAGGCCCAGCCCACTGCTGCTGGGGACGTCCTGGTGCCCGGGGGCACGAGTGAAGGGATTGCCCAGCGTGGCCAGGGACTCCGGCGAGAACTCGTCCCCGTTGTCGACGACACGTATCCGGACCCCTTCGACCAAGCGTGTGGCGTTGATCTCTACGCGGCAACCGGATGGCACGTACTTGAGAGTATTTTTAAGGAGCTCTTCCATGATT
>NZ_CAAAFT010000315.1:0-5057 GCF_900634765.1 Candidatus Protofrankia californiensis
GCGCGCACGTTGCCATCGTCGGCCGCGCCGAGGACAAGCTCCGGCGGGTCCGGGAGGAGATCGAGAGCGACGGCGGATCGGTCTCCGCTCACGTCGCCGACATCCGCGACGAATACGCCGTGATCGAAGTGGTGGAGTCCGTCCTGGCTGACCGCGGCCGAATCGACGGACTGGTCAACAACGCCGGCGGGCAGTACCGTGCACCGCTGAAGATCATTACCACCAAGGGATTCGACGCGGTCGTCCGGACCAACCTCACCGGCGGTTTCATCGTCATGCGCGAGATCTACAACCGCTGGATGGTTGACAATGGCGACACAATCGTCAACATGATCGCCGATATCTGGCACGGCTGGCCCCACTTCTCGCACTCTGCCGCGTCCCGCGGCGGCATGTTCACATTGACCGAGTGCGCCGCCACTGAATGGGCGGAGTCGGGTGTGCGCGTGAACACCGTCGCCCCAGGCTCGATCGCGTCCAGTGGTTTGGACACCTACGATGCCAAGGATACCGAGTTCATCCAGAACGACGTCACCCCTGGCATCCCGCTACAACGATTCGGAACCGAGTCCGAAGTCTCGGCGGCCATCGTCTTCCTCCTCTCGCCGGCAGCAAGCTTCATCACCGGCTCCTGCATCCGCGTCGACGGCGGTGCCCCCAACGCCCGGCGCGGTTGGTGGGAGCTACAACCGATCCGCAACAACCAGCTTTACGACGGTTTCCACCGCTCGTCAAGCCCTGCGATTCTCACCAAAGTGGTGGCGGACAAGTCATGAGGACCTCCCATCGCCACACGCAGGAGCAGCCAACACCTATGAGCAGCAGGTCGATCTCTGACTGCGGCGTCACCGTTCTCGGCGGTACCGCGGGCGTCGGACTCGAAACCGGCGCACAGTTCGCAGAACACGGAGCCCGCGTGGTCATGCTGGGCCGTAACCTGAAACGCGGTGAAGCGGCATGTCAAACGATTCGCGACCGAGCACCGACTGCCGACATCAGCTTCATCCAGGTCGACGCGACCGATCCGGCCGACGCCCTCCGGGCCGAAGCGGACGCCCGCGCGCACCTGGGCGACATCGACGTCCTGGTCAACACCACAGGGCCAAGCGAACCACCGCGGCTGCTCCACAACATCCCCATCCACAACATCAGGCCGCGCATCGACGAAGTCGTCCTACCACCACTGCACATGATGTACGCCGTCCTACCGGGCATGCGTCAACGACGAGCCGGAGCGATCATCAACGTTGCCTCCGACGCGGCCAAGGTCGCCACGCCCGGCGAGACCCTGATCGGAGCTGCTATGGCCGCCATCGTCATGTTCTCCAAGGCCGCTGCCCTCGAGGTCAAGCGCGAAGGTGTGCGCATCAACCTCCTCACGCCGTCGATCATCGCCGGCACCCCCGGCGCCGCCCTCATCGACGGTGAACCATTCAGCGCCAAGATGTTCGCCAAGGCCACCAGCATGGCCCACCTCGGTGTGGCTGAATCTTCTGACCTCGCGGCGATGGCGCTCTTCCTCGCCAGTCCCGCCGCACGGCGCATCACCGGCCAGGCGATCAGCATCAACGGCGGTATCTCCGTGGCGTGATGATCCCGGCCCCGCTCCGAATCCAAGCCGTAGCGCGGCAACTACCCATACCTCAGAAAGCATTCAAATGGGTTACGAGACACTCGAGCTGACCGTCGACGGCGGCGTGGCCAGCGTGGTGCTAAACCGCCCCGACGACGGAAATTCATTCAGCGCGGTGTTCTGTCGCGAGTTCGGTCACCTCGGAAACGAGTTGGCCAGTCGCCGCGATGTCCGGGTCGTCCTCCTGCGGTCGCGCGGCCGGTTCTTCAGCATCGGAGGTGACATCGGGATGTTCTCCCGCGACCTCGACGCCGCTTCCGCGGCGGTGCGTGACGGCACATCCGGTCTCCACATGGGACTGGCCCGGCTCCTGCGGATGGACGCGCCCATCGTCGCCTGCGTGCAGGGTACCGCCATGGGCGGTGCCGTATCGATCATCGCTAACTGCGACCTGGTCTACAGCGCGCGATCCGCACGCTTCGGAGCCGCCTACGCCCGGATCGGCTTCACCTGCGACCTCGGTGCGACCTCCGGGCTAGCGTCGCGAATGGGCATCGCGCGCGCACGACGATTTCTGCTGCTCGGTGAAGTGCTCGACGCCGACGAGGCGAAGCGCACCGGTCTCGTGGATCATGTGCTCGACGACGACGCGGTAGCCGAAGAGGCGTACAAGGCTACCGTCGAGCTCGGTCAGGGTCCCACGAGAGCCTACGGCGAGATCCGGCGTCTGCTCGCCCGCGCACTCGCCAATCCCCTTGAAGCCCAGCTCGAGGACGAGGCCCAGGCACTGGCCCGTGCCGCGGCTACCAGTGACGCACGCGAAGGCATCACGGCCTTCGTCGAGAAACGCACGCCACGCTTCCATGGCCAGTGAAGCGCGTAGTGATCTCAATTACGGAAGGACAGCAGGTATGTGGCTCTACTCTGAGATCAGAACACTGGGAGACATCCCGCGGCACTACTCGCGCATAACACCGGCCGCTCCCGCTCTCATCGGTGCCGACGGGCCGGTCTCCTGGTCCCAGCTCGATATCCGGTCGAACCAGATTGCCAATGTCGTCGCAGCGGCCGATGTCGTGCCTGGTGCCCGGGTGGCCCTCTTGGGCAAGAATTCAACGCGCTACTTCGAAATTCTGTTCGGTGTGAACAAAATCGGCGTGGCACTGCTTCCGCTGAACTGGCGGCTCGCTTTACCCGAACTGGTTGCCATACTTCAGGACGCGTCGCCAGATCTCTTCTTCGCCGACCGCGAATATGCCGACGTCGCGGAGAAGGCCATCGCTTCCAGCGGACTGCGCTGCCGCGTCATCGGCTACGACTCGACACGGCCAGGCCGCTCCGCGTTGGACGAACTGATGAGTGCGGCCAGCAGTGACGACCAAGTGGTCGACGTCAATCCCTGGCACACCGCGATCCTCATGTATACCTCCGGCACCACTGGAAAACCCAAGGGTGTGCAGCTGTCGCACCAGAGCTATCTCTATCTGCGTCTGTGCGAGCACCTGGAACCGTCGTTCAGCTACACCTCTGAGGACGTCATGCTCACCGTTATGCCACTGTTCCATGCGATGGGCGTCGGGCTGTCCCTGCAAGCGCTCTACAATGGTGCCGCGGTTGCCGTCTACTCTATGCCGGACCCGGGCAAATTACTTGCGCTCATTCAGCATGATCGACCTACGCTCCTGCCGCTCATACCGACCGTGATCCAGATGATGCTCGACCATCCCGACGCGGCCACCGCCGACCTGTCGTCAGTCCGCGTCGTTGTCTATGCTGGCTCACCCATTGGCCTCTCGCCGCTCAAACGCGCTCTCCAGGCGATGACGTGCGATTTCATCCAATTCTACGGTGCTACCGAGACCTGCGCCGGAGTCACCTTCCTACGGCCTGACCAGCACAGGCGTGGAATCAAACTGGAATCCTGTGGCAGCCCGTTGCCGCTGGTCGAGCTCAAAGTCGCCGACTCTGACGGGAACGAGGTCCCCGATGGGCAGGTCGGCGAGTTCTTGCTCCGATCGCCGTCACTGACCACCGGCTATCACAACCAACCAGATTTCACAGCCCATGCCTTCCGAGACGGCTGGTATCACACCGGAGACGCCGGTTACCGCGACGCAGACGGATTCTTCTACATCGTCGATCGCGTCAAAGACATGATCATAACTGGTGGTGAAAACGTTTATTCAACCGAAGTGGAGCAGGCACTCCAACAGATCAGCGGCGTCCAGCTCTGCGCGGCGATCGGCCTGCCGGACGCGAAATGGGGCGAGCGTGTGGTTGCCGTCGTAGTCCCAGAACCCAACGCAGTCCTGGTGGCAGAACAACTCATTGCTCAATGTCGCGAGCTAATTGCCGGATATAAGGTCCCGAAAGAGATAGTATTCGTTAGCTCATTACCGATAACTGCAAGTGGAAAAGTGATGAAAAGCGTCCTTCGGGACGAGATCATCGCTCAGACGTCCAGGTGAGGGAGCGTCTGCGCGATGGCTCTGTCGCACGGGTGAGTCCCCCCGAGTGGCGTAGATCGCCGGAATCTTGCTGACCGTCTGGAGTGTGTCGTTCCCGGACGAAAGAGGCCATCGCGTGTAGCTCTGTGTGAACCGACCAAAGTTGGCTCTTCTGACGTGTTAGTGGGTCGCTGATCGTCGATCAAGAACGGCGGCCGGGGAGGTCGATCTCGAGTCCGCCTCGGGTGAGGAGTGCCATGGCGATCAGTGCGTCGGGCGGGTGGAAGCCGTAGGCACGGCGGGTGAGTTGGCGTAGGTGGGTGTTGGTGGCCTCGACGCGGGCGTTGGTGACGGCGTAGTCGAGGGTGTTGTGGATAGCGGTCAGTTGTTTCCGGACGGTCTCGCCTATCTTGACGAACTCGGGTATTCGGCAACGCGCCGCCCAGGCCAGCCAGCCCGCGAGGAGTTTCTTTCCTTTGTCTCTGCCGACTTTGAACACCTCTCTGAGCTGTTCCTTCAGCAGGTAGGCGGTATAGGGTTTCCGGTTGGTCTTCTGGATGGAGGCTACCGTGGTCCGCTGCTTCCCGGTCTGGTTCGCGGGGTTCTTCAACAGCGCCCACCGGGTACCTTTCAGGAGTTTCGCGTCCTCGCCGCGGCCGGCGGCTTTCAGATCGTTCACGGTACGACGGCGGACAGTGTCGACCGCGTCCGTGGCCCACGCCACGACGTGAAACGAGTCCATGCAACGTTTCGCCTGGGGGCAACGGGATTCGACGACTGTACTGATCCACTCGGCGGACGCCGCCGAGCGGATCCGGGCCATCGAGGACGCCGTCCTGTTCAAAGTCAAGGTTGGCCGGTGGCGTGGCGCCGTCTTCGCCGACGAGCCCACCGCCGAGGTCCGCGATTGGCTGGTCGCGGCCGGCATCCGCGAGTAGGGCTCGCCCGACGACTTCTACACAGCCCTGCACACCCAGGCCCGCGCGGCCCGGCAGCGTTACAACGCCGAGCACGACAAGCCGCTGACCACCGACACC
>NZ_CAAAFT010000315.1:5489-10861 GCF_900634765.1 Candidatus Protofrankia californiensis
ACACGCGCCACCTACTGCCCGGGCCGGACGACCACGACCGCTACCTCCTGGAAGCCGGGACCAGGCTGGCGCTGCGCCTCGACACCGTCATCCGGGACCTCGTCCGCGGCTCCCTGCGCGACGGCCACGAACACGCCGCCGACTTCCCCGGCTTCCGGCTCGGAGTCTTCGTCCGCGCCGACGACGGCCACGAAACCTACGTCGCCATCCGGATCACCGGCTCCATCCCCACCAACCTCACCGCCATGATCCTCGCCCGCGTACCAGGCTGCGCCGCCGACGGCTGGTTCCCCGAATACGCCCTCCCCGAACGCCACCTCCTCCCCGCCGAACAGGCCTGGTCCAACCTCATGGACCCCAAAACCGCCGCCCAGCTCCTCGACAACCAGGACTGACACCGCCAGGCGTGCTGGGCGCCGGACGGAGGCCTGCTCGCCCCAGGAATCGCCCCTCGCCAGCGCCACGTCCCGACCACCCCGCGCCCTGGTTTCCTGACGGACGACCACGATCGAACGAGTCGGACCCGATCACCAGCCGAGCCATCAGCCTGGACAGGTCGCCGACGACTGCGGGTCTCCGCAGCGCCGGCTGCGCCACTGTGGCTCCAGATGCCGGCGACCAACCGCTCCAGGGCGGGGCCCACGCGCTCTTCGTAGTCGGCGACCAGCCACAGGCTGCCGCCGTCGGGATGGCGCGGCACCGACCAGGTGCGCGCACACGGTGCGAGATCCCGGATCAGCTCTCAGGGACGCCTGACGTGGACCACTCGTTGGCGAAGTGCTCCATCTGCTGGAGAACCAGATTGATGGCTTCCGGGGCCTGGTCCGGCAGGTAGTTGTGGCGGGCCAGAAGGCGCTTGCTGGTGGAGCGGAGCCGGGCGCGGACCGACTCGCGGGCGATCCAGTCCGGCTTGAGCTGCCTGCGAACCTCGACGACCAGCTCGCGGGCGATGCCGGCCAGGACCTCATCACCCATCACCGAGCGCGCCGTGCCATGGTCAGCCACCGCGTCGTAGAAGGCGCGCTCCCGCCAGTTCAGAGGCGGATCGAACCGCTCGCCGCGGCGGGCGTCCTCCGCAACCTCCTTGGCCATCTCGACGATCTTGGCGATGATCTCCACGCTCGTGTACGCCGGGGGGCGGACTCGGCGCCCGGATACAGTACATGTGGCACGGTCGCGACCTGGAGGGCGAACTCGGGCCCGGCTGCCTCGGGTGCGGTTTATTCATGGAGGGCTCGGGTCATGCGTCTTCATGTGGGATGCGCGATGTGGACTCACAAGTCATGGCAAGGGCGCTTTCTGGCGCATCCGCTCCCGTCTCACCAACGCCTGCGGAACTACGCCAGCTGGTGCAACGCGGTCGAAGGGAATACAACGTTCTATGCGACTCCGGCCAGGAGCACCGTGGCCTCGTGGGCGCAGCAGACCGACTCCGACTTCCGATTCGTGATCAAGCTACCAAAGATCATCACACACGAACGTCGTCTTACGGACGTCGACGAAGCGCTTCACGCCTTCCTGGAAGCGATCGAGCCACTCGGCCCACGGGCCCATGCCCTCTGGATACAGCTACCAGGATCGTTTACCCCCGCCGACATCCCCGCGCTTGCCCGCTTTCTGCGCCGGCTCACCAGGTCCCACCGGTACGCTGTGGAGGTCCGCCACCCCGCATTCTTCAACGACCCTCGCGCAGCGCGACTTCTCGAAGGAGCACTTGCCACCGCGGCCGCCGAATGGATTCCATTCGACACCACCGCATTCTTTCAAAGCCCTCCAAATAGCGACGCTGAACGAGACGCATGGACCAAGAAGCCGCGCGTGCCGCTCCGATCGCTCGCGTTGACCGACCGGCCGATCGTCCGTTACCTCGGCCGCGACGCCTCCGCGCGGACGATCGAAGGCTGGCAGCGTTGGATTGACATTGCCGTCGAGTGGCTGCGCGAGGGCCGATCACCCACCGTGTTTATTCACACCCCAGACAACGCCGACGCGCCACTACTCGCCCGCTGCTTCCACGACGACGTACGGGTACGCATGCCCGAACTCGATGCACTGCCTCAGCCGATACCGACCGAGCCCCTGACCCTCTTCTGATGCGATGAAGGAGCGGGGCCCCGCTTCTCGTGACTCCCCGGGCTGATCCTGTCGGCAACGATGCCGAGCAGCTCGCCGAGGTGCTGGGCCGGGCTGGGGAGGCGCGGCCGTGCCCACCGTCATGGTGTCTGTGGTGACCTGGCACTGTGAATGTCATGGCTGAGCAGACCCCGGCAGCTGTTTCTGGTAGCTCGATGTCCCGGCAGCGGGAGCAGGCGCTGGTGGAGGCGATGCTGCGCTATCAGGTGCAGATCGATCCCGACGAGCTCGGACCCGTCCTCGATCTTGCCGCGGTTGGGATCGTCAACAGTGCCTGGCGCAACAGCCCGGTCGAGGACTGGCACAGCCAAGGGCGGCTGCATGACGGTGACATGTTGCGGATCAACGCGCACAGCAGCTGGCGGGTGCGGGAAATCATCCGGCGCTGGCGCAACGACCTGGGGCTCGGCCCGCAGTTTCGGGTAGAGCTGTGCGATGCGTTTGACAGTGGTACGACTGACTGGCTCGCTGTCCGGATCTGGCGATGGCTGGTGAACCCTGCCAGGCGCCTGCCGACTGGGTGGACGCTGGCCGAGCTCGCCGGGAGCGACCTGGACGAGTACCGCGACCATGCCGATGGGGCTATGGGCGGCTTCGCGGCGACGGCCGAGGAGTACGGGGTGCGCTACGCGTTCTGGCGTGCGGCGGTTCACGGCGGACTGGCCTGCCGACACTGGTGGGGAACACCGGCATGGCCTGGTCTGGTCGACCGGTTCATGCGCGCTCTCGACACCCCTGACGATCCGCACTGGCGGGACGGCACGCGATGGCAGGCGATTGTGGGAGCAGCGCCGCTGCGGGCTGCCGACCGCACCGGTCTGCGGCGCCTGCTGATGCGTCGGCCGTGGACTCTCGATTCCCAGACTGCGCAATGGGTCGTTGACGCCGGCATAGGCTATCTCCGCGGTCAGTTGCCTCAGCTGCCCGCCGACGTCCATGACGCACTCCCGCAATAGCGTTCCTCCCCGATTTCACGCGTAGTTGTCTCCCCAGGAAAGTACCGGGTGCATGCCGATGGCTATAGTCGACGCGTACCCTGATCATTTTCCTTTAGTCACAAGGTTATGTGCTGGCTGGCGCGGGGGCAGGTGTTTCGGGACTGTGGAGACTTTGGGCTTCCGTGCGCAGGGCGGCCACGATCTCCCGTGCTGGGCCGGCGCCGATCGCGAGCCGGCGTCGCAGCGTTTCCGCAGAGATCGGCTGTCCGACCGCCTGCCAGTGCGCGGCATCCTCTGCCCGGGCCCGTCCCAGCAGCACCTCACGCCGACGTGCATGATCCGCTGACCCGCGATGTCCGACTGGTGAATGATGATCTCGCCCGGTGTCCGGGACGGGCCGCTGGCGCTGGGCGGGAACGGCCGTCATGGGTCCGGTGGGCCGGGCTGGTGCGGCTTCCCGCAGGGCGCGGAGCAGATCCGGACCGAATATGGGACCAGCCGATCAGCAGCAGCGGACCGACGGCATCGAAGGCGGCTTTGCCGTACTCGCCGGTGATCAGGGGTTCCGCGACGTTCAACGCCAGCGTTACCATGCTGGAGAAGATGAGCAGACGTCGCGCTGACTTCAGCACGCCGTCCGGCCCGCCGTGCAGGGCCATGTGCCGCGTGCCGAGCAAGACACCCACGACGGACAGGTCGACAGCCTGGGCGACCAAGGGCGCCACTCAGATCGGGACTCCGAGACGCAGCCTGAGCGCGAGTACGTTGCCGAACGTCAGGCCGACCACGATCCCCATCACGGCGGTGACAAGGTTCACAGCCGGCGCGGGTCCTACCAGGTCCGCGGAACGTATGTTCGATCCCTGCTCTGTCGCAATCGTCTCAGCGTTCACTGGACATCGTCCCTGGTCGGCAGCCGTGTGGCGACCGGGCGGACGGTGATTTCAGGACCTTCAACCAAGATCGAACGGTTCTGTGCGCCACGAACGCGGAGAGTGAGGCCAAGGTGAGGTAGGTGGTCTTGCTCGACGCGGTGCTGCGTAGATGATGAGGGTTTTGTGGCCCCTCGGAGCCGCCCGGTGGGGGGTGGCTTCAAACCGCCCCAAGCTGCATTACTGATGTTTAACGTGTGGAGTCACAGCATCACAAGCCTTCCCATGCCAGCCCGGTTCCGGCGAGGAACCCGACGATCAGACCGGGCCGGTACTGCATCCGTTTCAACCCCTGCTTGACCGTCCGGTGTACCTGGTCGATGTCACGGGCGGCCAGGTTCGCCAGCACCGTGCGTTTCAGATGCGACCAGACGCCCTCCACCGGATTGATCTCAGGCGCGTAGGTCGGCAGCAGCACGACACTCACCCAGTCAGCGTGCGCGGCCAGGAAGCCGATCATCTCCGCCTGCACGTGAATGTTGAGACGGTCCCAGACCAGGACCAGACGGCCCCCGTCCAGCTGGGCGTGCGCAGCAGCCAGCAGATCCCGGCAGTCGGCCCAGCCCAGCCCCTTGCGCTCACCGGGACGCCCGTGGTGGACACGGGTCCGGTAGAACAGCCGGGCCCGCCGGCCGGGTTTGTAGCAGACCATCCCGATCACGCTCACTCGGCCCGAACCCCGCCCCGGCACCCGGATGATCGGGGTGACCCCGCGCCGCCCCCAGGTCCGGGCGCGTGGCGGCCTCAGTCCCTGCCCTGTCTCATCGACGAAACAGATCCAGGCGTCCCGGGCCGCCGCGGTGCTTTTACCTGCGACCACACCTGCGCCTTCCACACCTCAACCGCACCGTCATCGCGTTCACTCGCCCGACGGGCGGGCAGCTGACACGACCAGCCATACCGATCCAGCAGCGTCCACACCCCGGCCAGGGTGTACATCTGCCCGAACGTGCGCGCGATGACCTGCCGGACCCGGGCCAACGTCCACCGCTGATCCTCCCATCCGCACGCCTGCGGACCACGACGCAAGATCGCCTCCAACCGGGCGATGTCCACCGGGCCCAGCCGGCACCGTGACGCCGGCCCCCGGGAACGCAGCGCCGCCGTACCTCCCAATTCCCAGGCATGATACCAGCGGCTCGCGGTCTTACGCGTTACCCGGAACTCCTCAGCCACCTCCACCTGGGCCCATCCCTGGGCGAACCGGTCAGCCGCGGCCATCCGGACCTGTTCACGTTTCTCCTGCTCGGCGGCGGTCAGCCCACCACCAGTCGCGTACCTCATACCTACGGGCTACCCGACCGCCTACAGCCGCCACCGATCATCAGTGGGGACTGTCCAGCTAACGGTGTAACGGTTGATGTTGGTG
>NZ_CAAAFT010000316.1:0-2894 GCF_900634765.1 Candidatus Protofrankia californiensis
GCCGTGGCACAGGCGCCGGCTGGTCAGCGCCACCGCGGCTAGTGTCCCGGTCCTGAGATTCGCTCGCAGTAGCGCCCGATGGCATCGATGATCTGGTCAGCGGTCCTGGTCCACCTGAAGGGCTTGGCGTTTTCGTTCCAGAATGTGATCCACTGTTCGAGTGCGCAGGTCAACTCGTCGACGGAGCAGAAGACCCCCGGTCCAGGCGACGGCGTTGCAGCTCGGCGAACCACCGCTCGTCGGGTAGCGGGGACGCGTTGCCGCGTCCCCGCCCGGTCACCTCCAGTTTCGTCTCAGAACCGGCCGTGCCCGCTTTCCAGGCAACCGGCTCAAGCAAGCCCATCCGATCGGCGAGGACAACCTTCGGGACCCCGCCCAGCACGTCGAAACACTCCGCCAGCAGAGCGAACGTCGTCGCGGCCCGCTCGTCGTCGGCGAACCGGACGAACCTGACCCGTGACCACGCCAGTACCGCGCAGAACACGTGCAGGACACCGAGCGTGCCCCAGTCGATCGCCAGCACCTCACCCGGCGTCCACACCGCCGGCCGCCGGCCCCGGTGATGCCCCGCCCGCCAGTCCGCCTTCGCGCCGGCCACCAGCCGGCGGAAGTTCCGCGGCGAGCCGTCATAGCCCGCCGCCCGAGCCACCGGCAGCAGCCGCTTCGCCGAGATCCGCCCGCCGGTCACCTTCACCCGGTCCGCCACCAGTTCGGCGACCGAGTCGTAGTTCCGCGCCCGCCGCGCCCGCGGCGGACGGCCACCACCGGACTCGTGCCGCTCGATGATCCGGCGGACCGTCTTCGGGGTCGTGCCACACATCGCCGCGGCACCCCGGTAACTACCCACCTCCCGGTAGGCCGAAATCACGTCCATACGTTCCCTCGCAGACTTCAATAGGAGCTCCTGGGCGGTGCAGTGACTGGCTAGACACCGCCACCGTCACCGTCCAGGCCTCACGCTCCCGGTCGACACGACATCCCACGAGGAACCGGGACCACGCTCCGGCCACCAGCGAGGACCTCCACCTGGCCACCCGCGGGGACCTCTACCTGGCCAACAACGAGGACTTTTTCATGGCCACGGACACCCGACGACACCACGGTCGTCTGCGCCGACGAACTCGGCCCGGTGATCCCCCGCGCCTTCCCTCCAGTTCCTGGCTGGTCCCCGGACGGACACCGCATCAAAAACGAGATCGACTACAGTCGCGACCCGGAGAAGACCTTGGTCTACGGCGGCCTGCGGCCCAGGGATGGTCAGGAAGTCACCCTGACCGCTTCCTCCCGCAACAGCGTCTACTACCAGCAGTTCCTGCAGGTCGTGGAGGACGCGAACCCGACCGGGACCATCACAGTGGTCACCGACAACCTCTCCTCCCACGACAGCAAGACCACCCGCGCCTGGTTGGAAGACCATTCCCGGATCCGACACGCGTTCATCCCAGTGGGTGCCTGCTGGCTGAACCTGCAGGAGGGCTGGTGGCGGATCTTCCGCCGGGCGGCGCTGGCCGGCCAGTCCTTTGCCGACGCGGGCGAGATCAACGAGACTACCCGGCTGGCGACCGCCCAGCTCAACGCCCGCGCGAAACCCTGGGTCTGGGGACGGCCCGCCCCACCGACCCGGACGCTCCGCCGCCGTTTTGTGTACTGCCTTTGAGGAACCCAGCACTATGAACTCGGCGTCGACGCCGAACCCGGTCTGCGGCTGACGGCTGCCTTCACCGAGCTCACCCAGGCGATCTGATCATCCGCCCGACAGGGCCCACCATGTCTTTCCTCCACTCAACGCAACAGACCCCCTTGCATCGTTCCGGGCGGCAATTTTCCTGTTTTTCTTCTGCCGGGACTTCCCATTCTAAATCTAATTTTCGATAAGACTCAACGTATCCATTCATATGAATTCACGAACGGCCTGTATGAACTGGTTGAACTGGCTACGGTGCACGTCGTGTGACGCGTTGTGCAATTCGATGGTGGTGCAGCAGGCGGGCAGGATGCGACGTGCGTGTGCCCAGTCCTCGTCAGACCACAGGCCGCCCCGCAGGGGGTTGGCGCGGATGAGAAGGGTCGGAACAGTGAGCTGACTCAGGAGTGGGAGTAGCGAGCCTGTACGGGATCCATCGCGCACCAGGCTCTCGACGATGGCCGGATCGGCGTGCCGGAAACCCTCCACCAGGCTGTCCACATCATCGGTGTGCCAGTCGGCATTGACCACGGTGAGGATTTCCCGCAGTTCGTCTTCGGGCAGTGCGATGGCCCTGATCAGGTCGTTGATGTGTTTGCATTGCAGGTTTGGTGACATCATCACCGGGGGGTCTTCAAGAACAAGCCTCGACACCGCCGGGGCGGGCCGCCCCGACCCGGCACCGGTCGCGGTGACCAGGGCCACGGCGGCTCCCCACGAGTGGCCGACCAGTATGGCTCCCTCGGCCTTCACGGCGACCAGGAAGGACATCACGTCATCAGCGGCCTCGCGTAGGCTGTATGACCCGGTGGGTGGTCGAACACTGGCACCATGTCCTCGCAGGTCGAGCGCGAACACCTGGTACCTATCACCCAGCGCGGGGCCGACGCGAGACCAGCTTGCCGCCGATCCCGCGTTGGCATGCAGCAACACGACCGGCATTCGATCATCCCGATCTTCACCCCAGACCCGATAGTTGAACTGGCCGGCAGGAAGATCAACGAATCGTGCGCGCCAGCACGAATCGGCGCCGTTAGCGTGTGCGCCCGTCATGACAGTAACTCCATTCTTCGTTCCAGCGGTAACCGCTATGGCGCTACGGTCGTGCCTTCCGACGATTCTGCGGACCGGATCCGCTCCCACGTCAGGCACAGGACCCGGATGTCCGACCCGTCCTGCTTCGCCGGACAACACAACGTCAACACATCCC
>NZ_CAAAFT010000317.1:0-3712 GCF_900634765.1 Candidatus Protofrankia californiensis
GACCCGGATGTCCGACCCGTCATGCTTCGCCGGACAACACAACGTCAACACATCCCTTCTCAGCGCGAAATCGCGAACCTGCTTCCCTCCAATCCATTCGGGAACAGACGCCGCCTGCACATGATGGATGACTTGATCGCCAGATAGGTGATAGGTTCCGCAATATCCGATGTAAGGGTTGTTCATGGCGATCGATTCGGCGTCGACATGCGGTCCATGGGCAAATTCGGGGACGGATGCGCTCGAGGTGTGACGCCGCGGGTCGCGCAGGTGTACGGACATGTGGCCGTCTACCGTGTAGATCAGTAGGCCGCTCGGCTGGGCGCCCATGGGCATGCCGAGAATGTTTCCGTTGCGGTCAGTGACGATGAATGAGATAGGCTGCCACGCTCCGGCCAGGGTGTTTAGCAAGGGACCATGTGCATCGAGGTGGCCCGCAGGATCCGAACTGGTTGCGCCGCTCATGAGGACGAAATCTCCATCGGGGTTGGCTTAGATCGTTGTTGACTTGTCAGTCCGAGGTCGACAGCAGTCCGTCAATGTATGCACTGAATTCCGCGATTGTGGGATGCTCCCAAATCGAGGCGAGCGGGATGGAGACATGAAATACCTGCTCGAGTCGTTCGCGGAGTTCCAGGGCGCGCAGGGAGTCCAGGCCGAGCTCCGCAAAGGTGGCGCTGGTGCTCACCCGATGCGTCCGCAACCCGAGGAGTTCGCGCACGGTTTCAACGAGGTGCTTCGCGATAACCCTGCGGCGTTCGTCTCCGGTGTGCCGGTGAATGTCGGCAAGGACGTCGTCGGCGGTCTCCTCAGCGTCCGGACGTTGCGTGTCAGGCTCGGCAAGCGCCGACGGGACCTGGTTGATCATCTGTGCCGGGCCGTCCGTGAGTGTCCTGATCAGGTAGGTGCGCCTGTCCCACGTCGTAGGCGGCACATCCGCGAGGGCTCCGTCGCCGTGCCACTGCCGCCACTCCACGTCGAGCCCGGCGCAATGAAGCGCCGCGATGCTCGCACGCACGGCTGTGGCCTGATCGTGCTCGGCACGCATGGTCGGCACAACCGTGGCCTCCGACGCCCCGACCGCCTCGAGGATCAGGGTGAGCGGGTGGGCCGCCACCGGATGTGGAGAGATCTCCTGGAAAAGCCGGTCTCCGTCCTCGACGATGGCGATCGTGGCATCCACCGCCCGAACCGGGCAGCGCATGTTGTCGCCCCAGTAGGCGGCGTCGAACGTGGGTGTCTGCCGCGGATTGGGCAGAACCGTGGTGTAGAAAGGGATCGTCGGCTGCTCAGGCCGTATGTCGCTGAGCGCAGCGGTCAGCGCGTCGGCGGTTGGACGGATCAAGGTGCAGTGCGAGGCGACATCGACAGCGATCATCCGCGCGGGAATGTCACGAGATGTCCAGCCTTCGACCAGCTGTTCGACTTCGACCCGAGTACCACCAATCACGGTTGACCGGGGCGCGGCGCGTACCGCGACATCCACGTCGGGAAGATGGTCGATCTCTGCCCGGACCGTGGCCGCATCCAGTTCGACGACCGCCATCGCCCCAACGCGGGCTTCGGCGGCGGGAACGCACAGCATGGACCGACGGCAGATGACGCGGACGCCGTCTTCCATGATCAGCGCTCCCGCGATCACGGCAGCGGCGACCTCACCCATGGAGTGTCCCACGACGGCGGCGGGATGGATGCCGTGGGATTGCAGGGTGCGCGCCAAAGCGACCTGTATCGCGAAGATCAAGGGCTGGACCTGGTCGATTCGGGTCACCTCGACACCGGCCCGCAGCACCTCCTCCGGCGAGAACCCCGACTCGGCGCGGATCAGGGGATCGAGCTCCGCGATCGTGTCGGCGAACACGGGTTCGGCGGCGAACAGGTCTCGCCCCATACCAGGCCACTGCGAGCCGTGGCCGCTGAACACCCACACCGGTCCCGCTGCGTGCTCGGCGTGGACATAATCGTTGACCACGCCTTGGGCAGGTGCCCCGTCGGCATACGCGCGCAGGCGGTCGACGAGCTCGTCCCGGGAGCAAGCGACGACCGCCAATCTCTCGGTGGCATGCGAGCGGCGTACCGCAAGTGTGTGCGCGACATCCTTCAACGGTGTCGCCGCTCCGGGGCCGAGGAGCCAGTCGGCGAGCCTGGCAGCGGAACGCTCCAGCGCGGTTTCTGATCGTGCCGACAGCAGGAACGTGCCGGCGGAATCGTCCCTGATACTGGACGACCTCGGCGCGACCGCGGGGCTGGGAGCCGGCGGTTCCTCCACAATGGCATGCGCGTTGGTCCCGCCCACACCGTAGGAGGACACGGCTGCGAGCCGCGGAACGCCGGTGACTGGCCACGGTGTCGTTCCGGTCGGAACGAACAGCCTGGTGCCGGACGGGTCGATGGTGGGGTTCCACCGTCGGAAATGCAGTGACGCCGGAACCTCACCGTGGTGCACCGCCAGGATGGCTTTGAGCAGTCCCACCAGGCCTGCGGCGGATTCGGTGTGGCCGAAGTTCGTCTTGGCCGAACCCAATGCGCACCGGTCTCGTCCCGTTCCATAGACGGCGGCCAGCGAACGGAACTCGATCGGATCGCCAACGATGGTTCCCGTGCCGTGCGCTTCCACCAAACCAACGTCTGCCGGGTCGACACCGGCATTGGCCAGAGCGGTGCGGAACACCTCTTCCTGCGCTTGCCCGGAAGGCCGGGTGAATCGGGACGTCTTCCCATCATGATTGACCGCCAGCCCCCGCAGCACGGCAAGCACGCGGTCCTGGTCACGAATCGCGTCCTCGAGACGTTTGAGCACGAGGACCACGCACCCCTCGGCCCGAACGAAGCCGTCCGCTCGTTCGTCGAAGCTGTGGCATCGCCCGGTGGGAGACAACACCCCCAACTCGGTATAGGCCACGAACGTCCGGGGGCTGAGCAACAGGTTGACCGCGCCAGCGAACGCGAGGTCACACTCGCCCTGCCGAAGACTTTGACATGCCAGGTGCGTGGTGACCAACCCCGACGAACACGCCGCGTCCACGGTCATGCTGGGACCGCGCAAACCCAGGATGTGCGATACCCGAGCGGACGCCAGTCCAGAGGTGTTACCGGTCGGAAAGTATCCGCCACCGCCGGCCGGGAGCCAAAGCGCATAGGCCGCATGGTCCAGGTTGGATATGCCGAAGAACACACCAGCATGGCTCCCCACCAGGTCATCGGTCGGCAATCCGGCGTGCTCGCACCCCTTCCACGCCTCCTCCAGCAACAGCCGATGCTGAGGGTCGATCAACTCCGCCTCGGCCGGGTTGATGCCGAAGAACTCCGGATCGAAGGCACCGACGTCGCCCGGCAAAATCCCAGCACGCCACAGCACGTTCCGGCCGGTCTCCGACTGCAACGCTTGCCGTGACGTCTCACTCCATCGCTCTGACGGCACATCTGTGATCGCATCACGACCGTCCCGGAGAAAATCCCAAAGTGACGCCGCGGAATCAACGCCGCCAGGAAGGCGACACGAGGCCCCGATCACCGCAATGGAGGTACTTCCTCCAGCATCCCGCGTCCGGCCACCCGAACCTGCGTTCGGACGTGCGCGCATGGACTGATCCACCATCTCAACCTCTCCTACGATGGCAGGGCGGTACTTTTGGCTGACAAATCTTCAGTTCCGCGTCGGCTAGCGCGTCCGTACCTGCTCGTGTCGCCAGGTCGGACACGGCTTCAGTCG
>NZ_CAAAFT010000318.1:0-2662 GCF_900634765.1 Candidatus Protofrankia californiensis
GCCGGGTCCCTGAGTGGTTTGATCAGGTAGGTGTGTCTGTCCCATGTTGTAGGCGGCACGTCCACCAGGGCTCCGTCGCCGTGCCACCGCCGCCACTCCACGTCAAGCCCGGCACAATGAAGCGCCGCGATGCTCGTCCGTACGGCTGTGGCCTGATCGTGCCTGCTATCCATGGTCGGCACAGCCGTGGCCTCCGACGCCCCGACCGCCTTTAGGGTCAGGGTGAGCGGATGGACCGCCACCGGATGTGGAGAGATCTCCTGGAAAAACTGGTGTCCGTCGTTGACGATGGCCCTCGTGGCATCCACCGCCCGAACCGGGCAGCGCATGTTCTCGCCCCAGTAGGCGGCGTCGAACGTGGGTGTCTGCCGCGGATCAGGCAGAACCGTGGTATAGAAACGGATCGTCGGCTGCCCGGGCCGTATGTCGCTGAGCGCAGCGGTCAGCGCGTCGGCGACTGGACGGATCAAGGTGCAGTGCGAGGCGACATCGACAGCGATCATCCGTGTGGGAACGTCACGAGATGTCCAACTTTCGACCAGCCGTTCGACTGCGACCCGGGTACCGCCGATCACGGTGGACCGGGGTGCGGCGAAGACCGCGACATCCACATCGGGAAGATGGTCGATCTCTGCCCGGACCGTGGCCGCATCCAGTTCGACGACCGCCATCGCCCCAACGCGGGCTTCGGCGGCGGGAACGCACAGCCGGGACCGACGGCAGATGACGCGGATACCGTCTTCCATGGTCAGCGCCCCCGCGGTCACGGCGGCGGCGATCTCTCCCATGGAGTGTCCCACGACGGCGGCGGGGTGGATGCCGTGGGATTGCAGGGTGCGCGCCAGAGCGACCTGCACCGCGAAGATCAAGGGCTGTACCTGGTCGATTCGGGTCACCTCGTCACCGGCCCGCAGCACCTCTTCCGGCGAGAACCCCGACTCGGCGCGAATCAGGGGGTCGAGCTCCGCGATCGTGTCGGCGAACACGGGTTCGGCGGCGAACAGCTCTCGCCCCATACCGGGCCACTGCGAGCCGTGGCCGCTGAACACCCACACTGGCCCCGTTGCGCGCTCGGCGTGGACATAATCGTTGACCACGCCTTCAGGACGGGGATGTACCCCGTCGGCATACGCGCGCAGGCGGTTGACGAGCTCGTCCCGGGAGCGAGCGACGACCGCCAGTCTCTCGGGGCCATGCGAGCGGCGTACCGCAAGTGTGTGCGCGACATCCTTCAACGGTGTCCCCGTCCCGGCGTCGAGGAGCCAGTCGGCGAGCCTGACAGCGGAACGCCCCAGCGCGGTTTCTGATCGTGCCGACAGCAGGAACGTGCGGAGAGAATCGTCCCTGCTGCTGGACGACGTCGACGCGACCGGGGGGCTGGGAGCCGGCGGTTCCTCCACGATGGCGTGCGCGTTGGTCCCGCCCACACCGTAGGAGGACACGGCTGCGAGACGCGGACCACCGGTGACCGGCCACGGCGTCGTTGCGGTCGGAACAAACAGCCTGGTGCCGGACGGGTCGATGGCGGGGTTCCACCGTCGGAAATGCAGGGATGCCGGAACCTCACCGTGGTGCACCGCCAAGACGGCTTTGAGCAGCCCCACCAGGCCCGCGGCGGATTCGGTGTGGCCGAAGTTCGTCTTGGCCGAACCCAGTGCGCACCGGTCTCGTCCCGTTCCGTAGACAGCGGCCAGGGAACGGAACTCGATCGGATCGCCAACGATGGTTCCCGTGCCGTGCGCTTCGATCATTCCAACATCTGCCGGATCGACACCGGCAATATCCAGGACGGCACGGAACACCTCTTCCTGCGCTTGCCGCGAAGGCACCGTGAACCGAGACGTCTTCCCGTCATGATTGACCGCCACCCCCCGCAGCACGGCGAGCACGCGGTCCTGGTCACGCATCGCGTCGTCGAGACGTTTGAGCACGAGGACCACGCACCCCTCGGCCCGAACGTAGCCGTCCGCTCGTTCGTCGAAGCTGTGGCATCGCCCGGTGGGCGACAGCACTCCCAACTCGGTATAGGCCATGAACGTTCGGGGGCTGAGCAGCAGGTTGACCGCGCCAGCGAGCGCGAGGTCACACTCGTTTTGTTGAAGGCTTTGGCATGCCAGGTGCGTGGTGACCAACCCCGTCGAACACGACGTGTCCACGGTCATGCTGGGACCCTGCAAACCCAAGATATGCGATAGCCGACCGGACGCCGGTCCGGCCTGGTTACCGGTCACAAAGTTGGGGCCCCCGCCGGCCGGGAGCTGATGCGCGTAGGCCGCATGGTCCGGGTTGGACATGCCGACGAACACACCGGTGCGGCTTCCCACCAGGTCATCGGTCGGCAATCCGGCGTGCTCGCACGCCTCCCACGCAGTCTCCAGCAGCAGCCGATGCTGAGGATCGATCAACTCCGCCTCGGCCGGGTTGATACCGAAGAACTCCGGATCGAAGGCGCCGACGTCGCCCGGCACAAACCCGCCACGCCACAGCACGTTCCGACCGGTCTCCGACTGCAACGCTTCGAGTGTCTGCTCACTCCATCGTTCTGACGGCACATCGGTGACCGCGTCACGACCGTCACGGAGAAAACCCCACAGCGACGCCGCGGAATCAACGCCGCCAGCAAGGCGGCACCCGATCCCAATCACCGCAACCGCAATGGAGG
>NZ_CAAAFT010000319.1:0-3557 GCF_900634765.1 Candidatus Protofrankia californiensis
GGCCGGAAGAGGGTCGTCCTGGGAGCTTGCGTCGTGTCGGTGCCGTGGAGTCTGATCATGTTCCCGTTACTGAACGCGGGCTCCGCTTTCACCTTCGCGATCGTGCTGATGACGACGCTGACCATTTTCGGTGCCGCGTACGGGCCTATCGGAGCCCTGCTGCCTGAGATGTTCCAGACCCGCTACCGTTACACGGGGGCCGGCACCGCCTACAACCTCGCCGGTGTGATCGGCGGTGGCACCGCACCGATCCTCGCGGCGGACCTCAGTGCCTCGTATGGTGGTACGTCCGTGGGTTTCATGCTCGCCAGCTTCGGAATGCTCTCCGTGATCTGCAGCCTCGCTCTGCCCGAGACTCGCCATCGTTCTATGGAGCCCGGCGCGGAGGAGCGCGTCGATTTGTCCGGCGTACCGGCGGAGAGGGTTGCTTGACTCCCGCGAATTAGATTCCGCTGCAGCAGGTGGTACCGAGCCGGCTGGGTGACCAGTCCGGACTTGGTACCACCTCGACGGCTCTCACCCGTCGGGCAAGGTCAGGGGAGCAGCATTGCCTTGCGGGCACGAACGACGGCTTCGTGGCGTGTGCCCGCGTCCAGTTTCCGCATGGCGGATCGCAGGTATGCCTTAACCGTTTCGAGGGAGAGCGAAAGCCGGTCTGCGACCTCGGCATTGGTGCAGCCGAGGGCGACCTGGGTGAGGACATCGGTCTCGCGTGTGGACAGGCGTACTTTAGGGTCGTTCTTCGGCCCGCTCTCGCCGACGGTGACGAGACGTTGTGCGGTCGCGTAGATCCTGCGCTGGGGCACCGAATCGGACGTGGCTCCGGCGATGGCCCTCAGTTCGGAGTGCACCGAACGAAGTTCCTCGAGCATGGCGGCGTGCGCGGGCTCCAGCTGTCTGACGGCCGCGAGCGACTCGGCCATCGCCAACCGATGATCGACTTCGTCCCGGATGGTGAGCTCGTGGGCGAGCCGCCGGCCCGCGGCAACGATCTCGTCCCGTATCCGGTCGCCCAACGCGGAGGGCTGGCGCACCGCGCCATAGAGGACAGCACGGCAACGGCCACCAGCGTGGACGGGAACCGCGAGTAGCGAGGCGAGACCTTCGCGGAGCACGGGCTGGTCGTAGTCATGCGTGATGCTCCGCGCGCTGGCATAGTCGGTCACCCCGACCGGGCGGCCCTGCACGATCACCCGACCTCCCAGTCCCGTGCCGGGACGGACCTCCAGATTGTGCAGGCCGGTGGTACGAGTGCCCAGGAACTCCGTCAGGCGCAATCCGTGCTGAGCCTGTCCGCCTTGTGCGGGATCACCCTTAACCATCTCGCCGACCGCTCCAGGCACCCCCGACCGGCAGATGGCGAGTGGCAGCTGCCCGGCGGTGTCAGGCTGTTGTCGAAAGATTCGGATCAGGGCAGCAGACCGAGTCTGCGCGCGGCGACGACCGCCTCCAGCCGTGAGTGCGCCATGAGTTTGCCCATGGCGCTGCACAGGTAGCTTTTCACCGTCTCCACCTTGATCCCGAGATCGCTCGCCACGTCCGCATTGGTCCAGCCCAATGCCACACACGCGAGGACGTCCAGCTCGCGGCTGGTCAACACCAGCGTTGGCTCCGCTTGCGCGGCGCCTTGCTTGACCGAGGACAGCTTGGCGCAGGCAGCCTCGACCCGCTGCCGCAGGAACGCATCGTCCACGTCCTTGGCGAGTATCCGGAGCTCGGCATACGCCTCCCGGACCCGTTCCCACAGCGGTGTCGCAGATTCGGCCGCTGACCCCGTGGCCCCCTGCTGATCAAGCCAGTCGAGCCGGCGCGCGAGTTCGTCCTGCACGGCCAGGTTCTGCTCCAGGTCCCGCGCCGACTCCACAACGGAATGAATGATCCGGTCGCCTATGGGGACGGCGCTGCGCACGGAGCCGTAAAGGACACCGCGCGCGGTTCCCCTTACCACCAAAGGGACCGCCACCATGGCGCGCAGGTGCTCGGCGATGATGTTGTCGTAGTGGTGGCTGATTTTTGGTGAGCACACGTAGTCGTTGACCACGAGGGGGCGGCGCAGCGCCACCGCCTTGCCGCCGAGCCCGCAGCCCGGGTCAAGCGCCAGCCCTCGCAGCGCTCCGGTGATGGGGCCGGCGAACTCGGTGAGGCGCACACGCTGGTCTGTGCTGACCAGGCCGCCGAAGGTGAGCGGTAGCCTCGTGGTCGCCCGCAGGCGGGCGAGGGCGCGGTTGATCTGCGGTCCGTCGTCCGTCGTCCGGCTTCGGGTCATGCGGCATCCTCGTGGGCTTCAGCTGCGTGGGGCCCTCCCCTCATCCGGGGGTACTCGGCTCTCCCCTCCCTGGGAAACATGCAGCGAACGATACGCCGACCACCTGTTTTCAGACACCCCGGGAGACTTGATGCCGAGCCCGCAGCAACGTGTCGCCGCTGCGCTGGTCGTTTTCGGGCAACCACAGGCGTGCCTGGCCGGTCTGCTGCGCGACCGGCACCCCGCGGATGCCGTAGCTTTCACGATCATCAAGCCGGATCTGACCAGTCGTGACCTCACGTTCGGCGAACTGCGCGACCTCTCGGCCCGGCTCGCAACGGGGCTGGCGGAACTCGGTGTTGGCCGCGGCGACCAGGTTGCCACGCTCATGGGCAAGTCGGCCGAGCTCGCCATCCCGGCGCTGGCGATCTGGCGCCTCGGGGCGGTGCAGGTTCCCCTGTTCACGGCGTTCGCTCCATCCGCTGTCGCCGCCAGGATCCCCGGCAACGGCACCACCGTGGTGATCACAGAGCCGGCGCAGCGAGCCAAACTCGAGCCTGCTGCGGACATCCCTGCCGACCCGGACAGACACATCGTCACAACCGGCCAGCCAGCCGGCACGGATGTCGCCTTTGACGATCTGCTCGGCGCCGCACCGCAACAGGCTCCCGTGGCCGTCGGGGGGACGGGGTTATGATCGAGTTGTTCACGTCAGGCACGATGGGTGCGCCGGAAGGTGCCCCGAAGCGATGTGGCAGGCCCTCCAGTACGACCGGTTGCTGGTCCTGCCGCACCCCGGGGCGTCGAGCTCGGCGAGCCTTTCGAGGTGCTCCGGCTTGTCGACGTGACCGACCGCCGTGCCCCGTGCAGCTGTTAAGGGTGTCGGCCTCCGTGACCAATTTTCCCGAGGTCCTGATGTGTCGCGGCGAATACAGGTCAAGCCGGAGCTCCCGTTCACCCCCGGCGTCGATCAGAACATCCGAGATAACGACGGCGATCCCTCAGGACTAGCTGTAGTCCGCGGGGATCGCTCGTCCGGTCTCCTCCCAGACGAAAGGTTGTCCGATCAAACGACGGCGTCCAGTTCGGGTCGTGAAGCTGGCTTATAGGGGTGACTACAGATGACCTTCAGGATTCTCTCCATCGCAGAAAAAGGGTCATCACACAGCCATCCACCGGCGTGGACCCAGTTAACTATACAACTACCACCGGTCCCGCAGTCGGCGGCGAAAGCACGCACAACGCTTTCTGAGATGCTTCTGCGCTTGCAACTAGTGTCCCGTGATTCCAGTATCTTTACTTTGCGTTGTTG
>NZ_CAAAFT010000320.1:0-4263 GCF_900634765.1 Candidatus Protofrankia californiensis
GGCCGCGGCCGAGGAAGCCGTCACCGTCTGCCGGCGGCCGGCCGATACCTGGCCCGACACGCTCACCTTCTACTTGGCCATGTTCCTGAACGACCTGTCCGACCGTCTGGGGGATCTGGGTCGGCGGGAGGAGGCGCTGGCCGCGGCCGAGGAAGCCGCCACCCTGTGCGGCAGTCTCTATGAGCGTCACGCTGCCGATTTCGCGCGTCCGTTTGCGGAATCACTCATATGCACCAGCTCCATATTGCAGGGCACGGGATCGACACGGCAGGTACTTCAGACCCTGCTACCCGCGCGGAACATCGCAGCGGAACACGGGCTTCAGGAAATCGATGCGCGCGTCGTTTCCCTGCTACGACAAGAACGGCAAACAAACCGGGGCGTCTTCGACGAGACTTGGCAGGAGTTGACAGGAGAACCGGTTCCCGACGATTTCTGACGCGGAGACATGACATCCGAACATGGTCATGATAGGTGCATGCTTCCTGACCGTGTGAGGCTCCAGAACCCCGATTTGGGTGTTGACCTGCATGTTTGGCTGCGAGACGGGGCCCGCGTCGGGCAGGCTGGATGCTCATGGTGTGCTCCCTGCTCGGGTCTGTTGCATTCAGCGAAGTCAGGACATGACAAGCCCAGCCAAACCGCTGATCAGACCGCCAGTGCGAGCTCGGTGAGGGCAGCCAACAGCCGCGGGTGCGGGTGGGTGCAGTTCCCTGAGAGTGACGCCGTTGGCCGGATGATCGCCGAACAGCGTGTCCGGTTTGATCAATAGGAGGGCTCCTTTTCGTTACGTTCGTGGGGTAGCTGTTCAGCTGGAGTAGCTGGCGGCTGATCGTTCCGGTTAGGCGGGTTGGGCGGCGGGTGGGAGCCAGGCGCCGGTGGTGAACAGCCGGGTGAGCGCGTCGAGGGTGTCCAAGCCCCATTTGGTGGCGGTGGACGGGTAGGATTGTACGACGTCGAAGTCGACGAGGCCCTGCAGGGTGCGCCAGCAGCCGCCGGAGGTCCGTTGCTGGACTTTGACTGGTCTCGCGGCGCGTTCCGCGACATTGTTTGTGAACGGGACCGTGAGGTCCGTCGCGAACCGTAGGATCATGTCTTCGTACCGGCGATCAGGGTCCGGGCGTCCTTGGCGAGCGGGCTGCGTCTGCCGTGGTTGTCGGTGTCGCCGCGGGCCGAAGCGCCGAGGTAGTGGTTACGGACCCGGGCCAGCACGGCCGGGTCCAGGGAGCTCTGTCCGGCCTGGCGGGCGGTGTCGGCGGCGTCGCGGGCGTCGAGCAGCGTGGTGGCCATGGCGTCGGCCCATACCTGCCCGGTCGGGTCGCCGTCGTGGACCGACCGTAGGTCTCGCAGGAGGTGAGCGCCGCACCAGGCGTGCAACGCGCCGGTCAGGTGGGCGTAGCCGACGTAGCCGTCACGGACCAGGACACCGGTGAACGCCGGCCAGACACCACCGGCGTCAATCGTGTCGGCGCAGCGGTCCCCGGCGTGCATCACGGTGAGGTAGTCGGTGCACGCGACGTGCAGGTAGCGCAGCTTGCCGTCGGCGCGGGCGGTCGTCTCGTCGGCGTGCGCGACCGGCGCGGCGGCGACCAGTTCCTTCACGTGGGGCAGGAACGCAGCCTCGAGCAGGCGGGCGGCGCGGCCGCGGGCGGTGGCGACCCAGCCGGTCGACACCGCCGCGCCCAGCAGGGCGGCCAACACCCGGCCGGCACGGCGGACCGGCAGGTGGTGGGCGCACACCAGCCACGCCGCCCGGGCCACAAGCCCCGGCCCGTAGCAGACCCGGCCCGTCACCCCGGCCGGGGTGACACCGGGGGCGGTCGCCCCGCAGCAGGCGCAGGTCCGGGCCACCACCCGGTACTCGGTCACGTGCGGGCGCGGCGGCGGTGGCGGGGTGTCGAACACCTGGTGGCGGCGCACCGCAAACACCGGCGCCCCGGCCAGCGACTCCCCGCAGTCCGCGCACGACGCCGGGTCGAGGGTCACGGTCTCGTCCGGGTCGTCGACCATGTTCCGGGTGCTGCCGGGCTCGCCGTGCTGCTTGCCTTTCGCTCGTCCCGACCTCGTGCGTGACGACCGTTTCGGCGCCGCCTTGGCATAAGGACTGTCAGACGACAGCCGGACGCGACGACGTCCGGCTGTCCTTACCTGCCTGGCGTTCCAGTTCGGGGACCCGCCCGGCCAGTTTCTCGATCAACCCGGCCTGCTGGGCGATCAGCTCGGTCTGGGAAGCGATCGTGGCGTCCCGGTCCGCGAGCAGGCGCACAAGCTCCTCATACGTCGGCTGCCCGCTGGACTCCACACCCCGAACCTAGCGATCATCACCCACGGCGACGTAACCGCAGAAGCGATCATCACACATCGGACAGCGAACGGCCGACCACCCCAGCTGAACAGCTACCTCGGGAGGGCATCGATCAAAGACGCTGGGTAACTGTTCAGCTGGTTGCTGAAAGGATGGGCCGGGTACACCGATCTGATTCGGTCGGGTTTTTGGGGTAAGGCCGGACCGGGCCGACGTCCGCGTGACACCGGTCCGGTGGGTGTGGAGGCGTGGGCGGTAGGTTTCCCGCTTGGCGTTACCTGGTCAGCGGCCCGGGTGCGGTACGGCGGGGATCCAGGGAGCACCGCAGAACAGCTCGGTGAGTGCGTTGAGGATGTTCTTGTCGTTCTTGCGGGCGGTGGACAGATAGCGGCTCTTCGCAGTTGGCCGGAGGCCGTGTCTAATCGCTGACCGCCCGTGATCGCGATGGGTGACGGAGCGTTACCGGCCGGGGGGTGCGAAAAGGGATGCACCCGCCTGCCTGGAAAGATCTTTTCTTGTCGAGGGAAATGATCTCCAGGAGACGGGTGCGTCGTGGTCGAGGGTACGGGGTGTGCGCTGGCCGGGCTGCTGGGCCTGGCGGGTTTCGAGGTCGAGCTGGTGGAACGGGAGGCGGACGGCTCGTCGACGGTGCATGTGGCCACGGCGGCGGGGACGGTGGCCTGCTGCCCGGACTGTGGGGCGGCGTCGGACCGGGTGAAGGAGGTCGTCGGGCACACGGTGCGCCATCTGGTCGTGGTGCCGCTGCGGGTGACCTGGCATAAGCGGCGGATGAGCTGTGAGAACACCGGCTGTGCGCGGGGCGGCTTCGTCGAGGGCACGCCGCTGGCGGTGCCCGGGGGGCGGGTGTCTCTGGCCGCGGTGGAGACGATGGGTCATCTCGCCGGGGACTGGATGGTCCCGGTCAGCCGGGTCGCCGGCGTGCTCGGTGCGAGCTGGCACACCGCGCACGGCGGTTTTGTGCGGGTCGCCGACCAGGCCGGGATCGTGGTCACCGACCCTGACGACCTGGTCGAGGTGGCGGGTGCCCCGCAGGCCGGCCCGCCCGCCGAGGCCGACACGGAACCTGCTGGTGGGGAACCTGCCGATGAGACGGGGGCGGCGCCTGGTCCCAGGCCGCGCCGGTCGGTGTCCGGGCCGTTGCCGGAGGTGTCGGTGCTGGGCCTCGACGAGCATCGGCGGGGCTCGCCGCGCTGGCACAAGGATGGGGACAGCGGCAGGTATGTCGCCGACGCCGACCTCTGGCACAGCGTGCTGTGCGACGCGGCCGGCGGCCACGGCCTGCTCGGCGTCGTCGAGGGCCGCACCGCCGGCCCGGTGACCGGCTGGATCCTGGACCGGTCCGCTGCCTGGCGCGCCCGAATTTGGGCCGTCACGATCGACATGTCGACGGTCTACAAGTCCGCGGCCCGCGCCGCGCTCCCGCACGCACTCCTCGCGGTAGATCCTTTCCACGTCGCGCAGCTAGCGAACAAGGCCGTCGGTGACGTCCGCCGCCGGGTCACCCACCGGCTGCGCCGCCGCCGCGGACGCGCCACCGACCCCGAATACCAGATCAAAAGACTGCTCCTGCGTGGCCCCGCCACGCTCACCCCCACCGGCCGCGAGAAGATCCTGACTACCCTGGCTGCCCTCGGCGGGATGGCCTGCTTCGAGATCGGTACCGTCTGGCGCGCGAAGAACCTGCTCCTCGACCTGCTCGCGCTCTCCCCGACCCGCACCGGCCTGGCGACCACCCGCACCGACATCGACAGGGCCCTGACCAGGTTCTTCGAGTTCTGCGCGACCGTCCCCGAACTCGTCACCCTCGCGGAGACGATCTCCGACTAGCGTGTCGAGATCACAGGCGCGATCTTCCATGGCCTGTCCAACGCCGCGGCCGAGGGTGTGAATCGCCTGGCAAAGCTCGTCTACAGGGTCGCCTTCGGCCTGCGCACCGT
>NZ_CAAAFT010000321.1:0-3952 GCF_900634765.1 Candidatus Protofrankia californiensis
CAGGTCGGTCCACTTGGCGAGCTCGCCGAAGGTCACGAACGTGATCAGCGGCCGGCGGCCGATCAGACGGGTTGCCACGGGCCCACTGAGCCTGCGCTTGTGGCTCAGGGAGAGACGTCGGTGTCAAGGACGACAGGCTGCACGGCGGCGGCTCAGGCGACGTCGCGACGACGCTCGGCGTAGGTGAACGCGAGGAACTCGTCGAGCTCCTCGTCAGACTCGAAGGTGTCGGCCGCCAGGTCGTCGAGGGACCGGATGGGCTGTGTGCCTCGCGTGGCCAAGAGCTCCTCAACGGTGGCCTGAGGGCGCAGCGGCGGGCCGGTCTCCGGAGTGCTCATGGACGAGGGCCTCCTCGCTGGTGTTTCCGGCTGGCTGCGAACCAGGACCAGCATACGGCGGTGCCCAGGTCGCGACCTGTGACCGACCGTAGTCCGCTGAAGCCGTCACCTTGTCGCGTACACCGAAAATCATGATCAGCAGCGTAGTGTGGGGACGTGGACCCGTTGAGTGCCTTCCGGACCGTTGACGACGCCGCCGCCGTCGCGGCCGGCATGGTCGCGGCCGAGTCACGCCTCCAGGACATCTGGCGGCACACCGTTGTCCAGCTGCTCGACGACTACACCAGCGAGCTGCGCCACCAGGGCCTTGATGCAGCCCAGGCGATGTGGACCGACCGCCCCCGACCGTCCGGCGACCGGCGAGTGGACGCGGCTCTCGCCGCGCTCGGGGAGTATCTCGCCCGCCGCGACGGCTGGCACGCCCCCCCGTGGGTGCGCGACCCGGCACTCGAGGCGGTGCCGTGGTGGTTCGTCACCGCGCTCAAGGGTCTGCATCCCCGGGCGCTGGTCGAGTCCCCGCTGTCGTTCCGCAAACGCGGCGTGTTCATCACCAGCGGCGCGCTCCAGCGGGCGTGACATGACCGGCCCCGGGCTCGGCCGCGAGTCGATCATCGGCCTGCTCCAGGAGCTCAACGACGAACTGGGCCGGCGCGGCGCCAAGGCCGACCTGTTCCTTGTCGGCGGGGCCGCGCTCGCCCTCGTCTACGACACGACACGCTCCACCCGCGACCTTGATGCCGTCTTCCTGCCGACCGACGTCGTCCGCGCCGCGGCCTCCGCGCTCGCCGAACGCCACGCCCTCTCGGCCGACTGGCTCAACGACGCGGTGAAGGGCTTCCTGCCCGGCCCAGATCCGGCCGCGACCAGGTACTTCGAGGCCGACCACCTCACCGTCGACGTCGCCTCCGCCGAATACCTGCTCGCGATGAAGCTGTTCGCGTCCCGGGTCGAAGCCGACGCCGAGGACATCGCGTTCCTCTACCGCACGCTCGGCTATACCACCGTCGACGAAGGCCTCGACCTCGTCCAGTCCGTCTACAGCGACCGCCCGATCGACGCGAAGGTCCAGTTCCTCCTCGAAGAGATCGTCGACTCTCTCCACGGTCGCAGCGGCCACACGGCCACTGCTGAAGACTCTGCCTGACCTGACTCGGCTGCAGGACACCCAGCGCCGCCAATGCAGTGGGAGCAGCACAGCCGCCCGATCTGCGTGAACGGCTCACACGTCGCCGACCAGCGCGAACGCGGCCGGACAGGGCGGCTCACCCCCGCCGCCCGTGAACGCGCCGCCGACGCCCACGTCAAGAGCGAGGCCCGCGCGGCCGTCCTCCTCAGGCCGTTGGGATCCGCCAGACCCCCATGCTCGCCATCGACCGGGCCAAGGTCAGCGCCGAACAACGCCTACGCGGCAAGCCGTGTACGGGAGAACCGCATGAACGGTTCGACGGGGAGGGAACTGGAATCCATCACTGAAAGTGATGGCGCCAGTTCCCTACCTTCGTCGTTGAGTCGGTCGAGGTCGCCGCTGCGGCTACACCGCGGTCTGATTGATTCAGACGTCGGTCACGACGAAATTCGTCCCGGAGAGACTCTCGCCGACCGGAGTCTTGGACCAGGTGGCGAGCTGCCCGGGCTGGTGGGCGACTAGGTTCAGTAGATCAACGATCTCTGACGCCACAGGCGGAGCGGACTGGACGCCGGTGAGCAGCGGGTTTCCCGTGTAGCTACCGCTACCGTCCTCATCCTCCGGGCCGTCCGGTTCCCAGCGTCCGATTTCAATCTTCCAACTGCGACGGCACGCTTTCGGGGGCAGTGGCGTCTCCACGGTCAGGTAATATCGCTCGTCGAAGTCTGGCTCAACGAAAATCGAGAGATCTCCGGCCTCAAGTCTGGCGAATTCGTTGTTGCACTCGAGGTAGGCTTGGAGGAGTATTCGAAGGTCATTGACCACCCTCTGCAACTTTCCGCCGATAATGCCGTTCTCGACTTTGCCGAGGGACTCTCGGGTATCTTCGCCGAGTATACCGAGGTCGTCTTCAAGGTTCACCAGGGGATCTTCATGCTCCCACAGACGGCGGATCTCCGTCTCCGGAGGGGAGACGTTTTCCGTGTATTCGGCCAGTTCCACGCGGAGAGCGTGGGCCTCGGCTGCCAGTTCCACGTCGATAGCGGTCCGAACGGGAGGCGGCGCCCCGGTCGTGGCCTTCTCCAGATCGGCCAGGGCCTTGTCGAGAAACATCATGACAAGTTCGTACCACAGACTGTGCGAACCCTCGAGAAGCTGCACCCGCTTGTCGCGGTCGGCCAGCGCGTCGAGATGCTTCGTCGGGTAGTGCCGGAATTCACCGCCTCTCCGGTCGTACACACTGACCGGAACGGTCGCGAATGCAGAGATCCGGTTCAGTGCATCGACGATCGGAGCAGCGACGCCGGCTTCCGTGATACTCGTGACAGTGGATGACGTCATGCCATCCACTCCCCGGTAGGTCGCCAGTATCTGTACTTTCCCGCGGCTCGGGTGCAGCGAATAAATTGTCATGCCAATAGCCCTCCTGCCGAAACCCGCGGAGGGGCCGGCAGCTCGAAGCAGTTTGGGAACCGGTGGTGGCGAAGGCCCAGTCCGACGCTCCATGCCGGGAAAAACTTTGGCGGTGGCCCAGGCTCACTCCCAGGCTCCTTGCCTGTCTGCACAATACCGAATCGCGGGCACTCGCGGCAACGAGGGTGGAGAGACGGAAGCGTTCCCGAACAGACAGTAGGTCGGCGAGCGGGGTGTCCATGATGGGCTGTCGCAGGTGCGGAACCTGTCAACCTGAACGGTTCAAGATCGTTTGCGAATTGCTGAGCTGTCGATCCGCCCGGACCGGCCGCTTGGTCCTCCTCCCGCGGCGGCTGGTTGATCCAGGCAGGCTGGGGCTCCGTTGGCGGATCAGCGGGCCGGACGGCGAACCACTCGGGATGGGCCGCGTAGGCGGCATCAAGGACCCGGGCGCGGACCGCTCGGACGGCGGCGGCTTGGCCGTGGTGGACGACGACCACCGGGAGGAGCAGGCGATCCCGGGATGCCGGTACTCGTTGTTGTGTCATTTGATGTTGCTGAACTTCGACCGACGGGGTCGGTATCGCCTCCCAGCCGTTCTGGCTGTCGTGGAGCGCGCCGGCCGGCGAGGCCCGCAAGCACGCCCCTGACTTCTTCGCCCGGCGTGCGGGACAGACCAGCTGGCGGACCCGGACGACCCCGACTACCGCCGCCACCAGCGCATCGAGAAACATCCCCTGCTCGGTGACGGGATCCGCTCCTGGGACGGAGCGGTCAACGTCCCCCTGTCCGTGCTGCTGAACACGCTGACCGACGCGGGACTCGTGCTGCGGGAAACCGCCGAGGACGACGGCGACCAGCCCGTCCCGGACCTGCTCGCGCTCGCCGCCACCCAGCCAGACCATCATGTGATCAATCGCGTTGTTCCTCGGGGGGAGCCAGCTAATCCCCAGGTGGCCTGCGGTGTCGATGTCAACGGATGGTCGTGGTGGCCGGAAGGATGACAGTGCGCCCGTCAGGGACCTCGACGCGCTGGCGTCACCGACCGTAGTCGACTGCTCCGGAGCTAGATGGG
>NZ_CAAAFT010000321.1:4267-4743 GCF_900634765.1 Candidatus Protofrankia californiensis
GTAGTCGACTGCTCCGGAGCTAGATGGGACTCGAACCGCCAGCGCGACCAGTGGACCTGCCCGGCTGTCCCCACGCGAGCCGTTCACATCGATATATCGAGCCTATTTATGCAGGTCGGATGGTTCGTCGCGGAGCGTGGTGGACCATGTGTACCAGCATCCGAACCGTTTGATCTTGGTTGCTGGCCCTGAAATCGCTGTCCGGCCGGTCGCTACCCGAGTCCTGACCAGGGACGATGCCCCGTGACCGCGCCAACCGGAACATCATCTACCGAGTCGAACAAGTGTTCCCAAAACCTGGCGGTTCCGGACCCTTCGGCCCGTCTGGTGACCATGATCGTCGGCGTGGTGGTCGCGTTGACGTTTCTCTTCGGGTTCGGGAATGTCCTCGCGCTCGGGCTCCGTCTTGGCGTTCCGATGTGGGTCGCGCCGCTGAACTCCCCGGAGTTCAGGCGAACTGAAGGGTCCTCGGCGGG
>NZ_CAAAFT010000321.1:5082-6976 GCF_900634765.1 Candidatus Protofrankia californiensis
GCGTAGATCCTTGGGTTCCGGTCAACCAATGAGAGCGTACGGCGCGGCGCCAGCCCACACGGGGCGGCAGCTGGGCGGGCCTTGTCCTAGGCGCTGGCACGCCGTCCAGGCAGGTTCCCAGCAGCGCCAGGTGTTCCCCGTCCGCCGGCCACCTGGGGGCCGCGGGCGGCCACGCATGCTCGCCTTCACCGCTCGTGCGGGAAAATGCAGCAAGGAGGAGGGAAGCTCGGGAATGCCGAAGGACCGTCAACTCGCCTCTGGACTAGGAATCATGGCCGGGAAGGCGCTGTCCCAGGCCATGACACATGATTCAGAGGTAGCCGCAGCGCCGAGAACCCACAGGTTATTTCATAGTAGCGCCCGCAGCCGCGCTGTTGCATTGGGCGGAGGCGGGCGGGGCGTGGTGGAGCCGTCTCGGGCGGGCGGTCAGAGGGCCAGGGTGAGCTCGGTGAAGGCAGCCGTCAGCCGGTTCCGGGGGTCGGCATCGACGCCCAGTTCGTAGTGGCCGCGGCGGATGTTCTGCACGAACGCGTGCCCGGAGCCGATGATCTGTGCGGAGCGGAGGCGTTTCAGGCCGCGCATCGGCCGTAGTCGTGCCTTGAACCGGCCGTGGTCGGCCTCGATCGGATTGTTCGCGTACTGGTCGTCGACGTGATGAGCGGCGGGGAGCTGTTCGTCGAGGACTCGTGGGTAGGAGGCGGCCCGGTCGGTGGTCACCTCGACAGGCCGCCGGCCGTGGGACAGGGCGCGGGTAAAGAACCGGCGGGCCGCGGCGAGATCCCGCTTCTCGGAGGCCAGCACGTCGATGACCTGGCCGAACTGGTCGACGGCCCGGTACAGGTAGGTCCATCGTCCGGCGACCTTCACATACGTTTCGTCGACGAACCAACGATCACCCGGTGTGTGCCGGCATGGCCGGGCCGCGTCGAGCAGCAGCGGGGTGAACCGGCGCACGCACCGGTAGACGGTCACGTGATCAACGACCAGGCCGCGCTCGGCAAGCAGCTCTTCCACATCCCGGTAGGACAAGGCGTAGCGCAGGTACCACCGCACCGCCAGGACGATCACCTCGGGAGGGAAGCGGAACCCGGCGAACTCCGACATCGGAACCGGTGGACGGACACGACGTCGGCGCATCATTCGATCATGACTGATCGGTAGCCGAGATGGCGGACTTCGCCAACGCAACAGTGCCTCGGCGACAGCAGATGGGGCGCCCGTAGTTTCCAGCGAAAAAACAACGCTAAGAGCGACCGGCAATAGGTGACTACTTGAGTCTGCGGGTGGTGGGTCGGGTGTCCCAGCGGTAGAGGGTTCTGGCTCGTCGGATGAGTTGACGGATGGTGACGATCGCTGCGGCGAGGTAGAGGTAGAGGTAGAAGTCGATGATGGCGGCATGGTGGTCGGTGCATCGGCGGATTTTGCCGTAGGCGTTTATCCAGGAGTTGACCTGGCACGCGGCTCCGGCCAGGACGAGTCGCTCGACCCGGCCGCGGCCGAGATCAGCCTCGCCTACGCGCACGCGAACACGGAGCGCTTCGCGGGCCTGGGCATCATCGCGCCGCCGGTCCCCACCACCAGCGACGACCCGGCCGTCCAGCCGTTGTCGCTGCTGGACCGCGCGGTCTGACGCCTCAGCTGGTCACCGCGCCGACGCGCAGGAACTCCAGGCGCTCGGCCGAGACGCTGCCCGCCGCCGCGGTGTAGAGCGTGATCCTCAGGTCTGAGCCGGGCACGGTCAGCACGTCGCAGTCCAGGACGAGGTCGCCGGCGAGGCAGTGCGGGATGGTCTTGCGGGAGCTGACGTGCGGCCCGGCCGCGCCCGAGTCCCAGAGGTCGCGGAACCGCGGGCTGGCGTCGCCGACCTCGGCGATCAACGCGCGCAGCGACTCAT
>NZ_CAAAFT010000322.1:0-2896 GCF_900634765.1 Candidatus Protofrankia californiensis
CACCGTGGACGTTCCTGGCCTACGCCGCCGCCCGCACCAGGCGCATCCGGCTCGCCACCGCGATCACGGTCCTGCCGTTGGAGGACCCGGTACGGCTGGCCGAGGACGTGGCGGTCGTCGACACCCTCAGCGGCGGCCGGGTCGAGATCGGCGTCGGCAGCGGCGGCAGCGAGCTTGAGTACGCCGTGTTCGGCCGGGACGTGGCCCACCGGCGCGAGCTGACCAGCGAAGGGCTGGCAGTACTGCGCAGGGCGCTCGCGAACGAGGAGGTCGGCGCGCCCGGGTTCACCATCCAGCCGGCCGCCCGCGACTTCACCGACCGGGTCTGGCAGGGCGTCTTCAGCCAGCCAGGTGCGCGGTACGCCGCGGCGGCGGGCTCGAACCTGCTGCTCAACCGGGCCACCTACGGCTATGACGAGCCCACCGACGAGGTGCAGCGGCCCTGGGCGGACGCCTACCTCGCCGCCTGGGAGCAGCCGCGGGCGCCGCGCATCGGGCTGTCGCGGTTCATCTTCCCGGCGGCCGACCGCCGCACCGCGCTGGCCCAGATCGGCCCGGACGTCCTCGCGGCCGCCCAGCGGTTCTCCGTGCGCGGCGCCTTCCCGGCGGGGATCGACACCGAGGAGGCGCTGCGCCGCTTCCACTCCTTCTACGGCCATCCCGACGAGCTGATCGAACAGTTGCGCCGGGAACGGGTACTGCCAGTCGCCACCGACCTGATCGCCCAGTTCAACCCGGCGGTGATCGAGCAGGACGCGGCGATCCGGGCGCTTGAGCTCATCGCCACCGAGGTCGCCCCCGCGCTGGGCTGGCAGCCCGCGTCCACCGCCGAGCCCCAACTGGCAGGAGCGTGAAAGCCCATGACCGACTATCTCGACTTCACCGGCCCCGAGGGCCTGCGCACCCACGGGACCGTTCTGGTCGTGCCGGGCCGGGGGGAGAGTCCCGCCGTCTACCGCCGCCTCGGCTGACGGCTGACGGCTGACGGCTGACGGCTGACGGCTGACGGCTGACGGCTGACGGCTGACGGCTGACGGCTGACGGCTGACGGCTGACGGCTGACGGCTGACGCGTGCGGGTGCTCGACGCGCCGGCCCCGGTCGCACGCAGATCGAGAATAATCTCAGGGAATGCTCAGAATGATGCGGTACGGCAACAGTCGGAGCCCGTCCGGAGTGGCCAGAACACCGGCTTCGCGCAGGCGCTGCTCGAAGCGTTGCCACTCATGCTGTTCGCCTATTTCCTCGGCGTCGTCGGGCAGGACCACGTTATGGACGTCGCGCACGATATGGGTAAGTAAGATCTTGTCCAGCGGCGCGGATGTCGTCCACCCTCGGTCATCCAGGAGCGTCACTTCACGCCCGTTGGACAGCAGCGCGAACTCGCGTACCTCGCACCACGTCCCGCCATCCGGGCTTTCCTTGAGATCGCCCCAGGCACCGAGACCTGTCACAGTTACCGGACCTGCGTTCATAATCGCATGATACGCGGTGCTCAGCCCACGTTGCCGGGCCGCGGACGTTCTTTTAGCGTCGTTGAAGCGTCCGGGTTGCGCGGATTCCCAATATGACGATCACGACCAGGAGCGAGCAGCCCTCGACGACGCCCCAGGTATACACCGCCACCGGGCTGGGCTGAAAGCCCGCCTCCGTTGCCAGACGCCGCGTCATCTCGGTCAGAGCCAGGATCGGTATCAGGAGTTTGCTGATTACCGCGCGAGTCTGCCAGCCTCGTCCCGACCGCCCGGCGATGCCGAGAACCGGAGCCACGACGACGGCGACCACGACCCAGAAGCCGGTCGTGGTGACAAAACCTCGCCAGTCCGTGTACGTCGCCAACAGCGGATCTGTTTCATCCACCGTGCGGTAGACTCCACGCGAAAGATCGCTGAGGCTGTATGCGACCACGGCCGCGACCAGACCGAGCAGCGCCGCCACCGACGCGCGCAGAGCTGACGCGGCACAGGACCGTCCTAAAAAATAGGCCAGACCGGCCCAGGTCCATCCCGTGCCGAGGACGAGGCTGAAGGCTGTGAACGGCGGCCAGGAGGCGCCGTTCAACCGTGACACCACCAGCCCGAAAAGGCCTCCTCCCACAACGGCGGAAGCCGCCCAGGCGAGCCGTAACAGACGAGACATTCAGGCCCCACGGCACAGAGGAGAAATTCAGTGCTACGCATTTCCCGAGTGTACCCGGACCCATGATCTGTCGTAGTCACCCGCGTGTCCCCACAGTCGCCCGAGGCCACGACGAGCATGACCACCAGCACGAAAGAAAGACCGTGGTTCGGGATCCCCGTGCAGATGCTGCAGGTGGCTCCGGGCGCCCATCGGGCATTGCGGAGGAACGGGCTTTCCGTGCTGCCGATGAGGTCGCGGAGTGTGTCGAGAGCGGGTGAGCGGGTGACCATCAGACGGCGATCTGGCTGAGAACCGCTTCCAGTTGGCTCGGACGTTGGGCAAGCTGTTCGACCACGGTTCTTACCTCGGCGATCGACGACGCGACGTAGACGTCGGGACGACCGACGAGTTCTCTGCCCCACTCGGTGCTGTCGACGACAAGGTCGGCCAGGATCACCGGCCGGCCGTGGTGCACCGCCATCCGGGCCTGAATGCGAGCGCCACTGTGTTCTCCCGCCTCGACGACGATCGTGGTGATGCCGTAGCCGGACATCACCGCATTACGCATCGGGAAGTTACGCTGCTGAGGCGGCGCGTCCGGCCAGAACTGCGACAGCACCAGCCCCGTCTTCGCGATGCGCTCCTGAAACCCGCGGTCGGCTTGGACGACATGGCCGACAGATTGGCTGTCCGCGCCGGGGACGGACGGGCGCTGACACGCCGTTCCTACTCACCAAGCACTACAAGTACGGTGGAGTGATCCCGCTTCCGTGGAC